>JAUHVS010000399.1 GCA_030424955.1 bacterium
GGCCGCCCCCGAACAGGATCAGGTCCTGCCCGCTCCAGGGCCGGTACAGCGTGAAGAACGGCTCGGTCAGCCGCATGACCCACGACAGGCTCAGCAGCAGCAGCACCCGGCTCACCAGCGCCGCCAGGATGCCCAGCCGCCGCGCGCCCAGCTGAGACTCGCGGGGCAGCCGGCCGGTGAGGATGGTGATGAACACGATGTTGTCGATGCCGAGCACGATCTCCATCGCGGTCAGCACCAGCAGCGAGATCCACGCCTGTGGGTCGGTGAGCAGTTCCATCATGGCGCGGCCCCGTCCACCGGCGCCGGGGCGGCGTCGATCGAGCCCGGATCAAGCACCACCGCGTCGTCGATCTGCAGGCCCCCATCCTCAATCGAGGTGCCGATCAGCGCGTCCGCCGGGACGCCGGCGTCCTGCAGCGAGGCGCGGGCCGCGCGCAGCAGCGCCGCGGGGGGCTGGGCCTCGCCCACGCAGAAGAACACCTCGCCGTCCGTGACCTCGAAGGGCAGCGACGGCGGGCACAGGTCGGGCAGCCCGTCGGGGTACACGCACACCGCCGAGTACGCCACCACGGCCAGCGCGCCCGTGGCGCCGCAGTCGATGCCGCTGGTGCCGGTGTCGAGCCGCGAGCGGGCGCAGCCCACCGCCGCGCACAGGGCGAGCGCCAGGGCGCCGTGCTTTGAGAGGAGTGTCGCCATGGCCGGCATGATCACCGAGCCCCGCCGGGCGGCGCAAGCGCGGGCGCGGCCAGCTCGACGATGACGGGCCGGTGGTCCGAGCCCACCTCGGGGCCGATCCGGTGGCCCACCACGTCGAACCCGTGCACGAACACGTGGTCGATGGGCACCGCCAGCATCGGCCAGCCCGCGGGCCAGGTGCCCTGGTAGCCGCGCCCCGCCCGCCCCTGCCGCAGCCCGCTGTCCCGCAGCGGCGCCAGCGCCGCCGCCCACGGGGTGGCGTTGAAGTCCCCCAGCACCACCCGGCGGGGCCCGCCCTGCGCGACCTCGGCCGCCAGCCCCTCGATGAGCGCGCGCCGCCGGGCCCAGAAGGCCGCGCTCATGGGGGGCAGCGGGTGCGCGACCCACACCTCCACCGGCCCGCCCGGCGTCTCGACCCGGGCCCAGAGCACCTCGTCCGCCGGGTCGGCGCCGGGGTGCAGCACCCGCTGCGCGGTCACCGGCCAGCGGCTCAGCAGCGCGAGGCCCAGGAAGTTGTCCCGGGGCCGGCCCACGCGGTGGGGCCACCGCGCGCCGGTGGCCGCCAGCGCGGCCAGCCAGCCCGCGTCCACCTCCTGCAGGGCCACCAGATCGGCGTCGACGGTGTCGAGCCAGTTCAGCACCCGGCCGCGGTGCCCGCCGAGCTCCACGTTGAGGCTCACCACCGTCAACGTCGCCGGCCCCTGCGCGGCCTCACCGACGAACAGCGAGGCCATGGGCACCGCGTTGGCCACCACCAGCGCCGCGCTCACCGCCACCCAGCGCCAGGCCCGCCCCACGCCCGCGTACAGCCCGAGCAGCAGCGCCGCCGCCAGGGCGTGGGCGCGGAACTGCCCGATGATGTCGAACACCCACCACAGCCGCTCGGCGTAGCCCAGGGCGGTGGCGATCCCCAGCGCGATGAGCAGCGGCCCGATGACGCCGATGCGCGCGCGGTCGCCGGGCGCAGCCTCGGGGGGGGCAGCCCCGCCCTCGGTGGGGGCAGGCACGGCAGGCTCGGTCACGGGGCGCTCCTGGGGCACGGGATCAAGGCGTGGGCGGGGGCGTGTCGCGGGCGGTGGCCAGCAGCGCCGGCACGTAGTCGGGGCCCTCGCGGCCGAAGATGGCGCGCACGGTGCCCGCGCGGTCCATCAAGATCGTGCGGGGCAGCGCGATGGTCTCGCCCGCCGCCCCGCGCCCGGCCAGCGCCTGGGCCGCCGCGCCGAACTTGTCGAGGAGCACCGGCACCCCGGCGAGCCCGCGGGCGGCCAGCCAGGGCGTGACCACCTCGGGCGGCTCGCTCACCGCCACCAGCGTGAGGCTGAGGCCGGCGGCGGCCAGCGCCCCCCGGGCTGCGGCGAGGGCCCGCAGGCCCACCTCGCAGGGCCGGCACCAGGTCGCGAAGAGCACCACCACGTGCCGGGCCCCCGGCTGGGCCAGCACGGCGGTGCGGTTCAGCACCTGCCCCGCGGGCGTCCAGCCGGCGAACCAGGGCGCCTGGGCGCCCACCACCGCCGCGCCCGACCGGGTCAACCGCTCGGTCTCCGCGGCCGCGGCTGGCAGCGGGGCGGCTGACCCCTCGGAGGCCGCGGGCGCCTGCGGCGTCTCGGCCTGCGCCGCGAGCGCGCCCAGCCACAGCGCGAGCCCCAGGGCGCGCCTCACGGCGCCTGCACCGGCAGCACAGACCCCAGCGCCTCGGCGAGCGCCGCCGACAGATCGGCCTGCGACAGCTTCTGCAGCAAGCGCGCCTCTGCGGCGTCCCGGCTGCGGGGGTGGACCGCGGCCAGCTTCGCCGCCCGCAGGTCCAGGGTGGCCACCGCGCCGCCACCGCAGCGGGCCAGGGCGCCGCCCATCACCAGCGCACAGCGGGGCCCGAGCGGGCTGCGGTCGCACACCACCGACGCCGTCGGCGCCAGCGCCAGCCCGACCTCGCAGGTGGCGCCCGGCCGCGCCTGCAGGCCCAGCGTCACCAGCCCGCGCCCCAGCGCCTGCCCCATCGGCCCCTGGAGGGCCGGCGCCAGCCCGCTGAGGTCCATCGACACGGGGTGGGCCGCGCGCACCGCCGCGCCCCGCTGCTGCAGCTTGGCGAAGGCCTCGCGGTCGGCGCGCTGCCCCTCGACCTCGCCGGCCACCACCGCGAGGGGCACCGCGGCCGCCTCGGCGTCGGCGTACGCCCCCTGGGCCGCCCGCCACGCCACCGTGAAGGCCGCGCCGTCCCCGTCGGGCACGGCCGCCGCCCGGTCGAGGGCCCCCTGCAGCCGCTGGTGGGCGCTGCGCCACGCCGGGGCCAGGGCCTCGGCCGCCTCGGCGCGGGACAGCACGGCCACCGCCCGGTGGGGCGCCGTCTCGCAGGCGGCCACGGGCTGCACCCGGATCAGCTCAGCGCGATCAAACCGGGCGCGCGTGCGCACGACCTGCCGCACGGCGCCGCTGCCGACGCCGTCCACCTCGGCGGTGACCACCTCGACCGTCGCGTCGATGCGAGAGGCCACCTGGGCGGCCACCGCGGCGCGGGCCGCGTCCGCCGCCTGCGCCGCGTCGGCGCCCGTCGCCGCCGCCGCCAGGAACCGCCCGCTAGGGTAGGGCCCCCGCCAGCCCTCGTCGCACGGCGACGGCGCGGCGCCACAGCCGGTCAAGAGGGCGACAAGGGCGAGGGCGGCGGGCGCCCGCTGGACGGTGGGATCAGTCATCAGCCCCGCAGCATAACAGACGGCGGCCACCGCGGCGCGAGCCCCACGGCGCCCATGCGCTGACCGGACCGTGCAATTTTTCGACAGGGGCTTGCCAGACGACGTCACTTGACTATGCTGCGCCCGATTCGCGCCCCGGCCACGTCTGCGGCCGCCGCGCGGGACGAATCAAGGGAGGTCAAGAGATGACACGCTGGCTGATGGGTCTGGCGACGGTGGCATTGGTCGGGTGTGGGTCGAACCCCCGCGTGATGCACTCCGATGGCTTTGTTCACCCCAAGCACCCCTACATGGTTCGGGACGCGGGTGGCGGCAGCCGGCTGCTGCCGGGCAACTGGGCCTTCGCGAACTACGAGGCCGGGGAGACGGGCGCGCCCGAGACCCCCAAGATGGACATGGCCTACCGCGTCGGCGTGGCCATGGACAACGACGCCGACGGCGTCAGCGAGTACTTCGAGGATGTCGAGCGCTACGACGTGCTGCTGGTCAACGATGTGACCAACACGCGCCTGTTCGTGCGCACCATCCCGCTGGAGCCCAAGGCGGGCTCGCAGGACCTCAAGACCCTGCTGCGCAGCTACCTGGCCGAGGTCGGCCAGACCGGTGACTTCGGGAGCCTCATCCCGTCGACGCCGCCCAAGGGGGCGCCCGCCTTCGCCACCCGCATCGTGCGCGAGGCCCCGGCCCAGCTGGCCGGCCGGGACGGCATCGAGGCGGTCATCGAGCGCGCCGACGTGCCGCCCAGCGCGGTCACCAAGGACACGCTGTGGGAGCGCATGAAGGTCCGGCTGATCAAGCCCGACTTCAAGTGGGTGGCCAACGGCCGCGGCATCCCCGCCGTGATGATGGTCGGCTACATGGCGAGCGCGGCGAACTTCAACAAGGACCTGGCCAAGCTGGGCACCCTGTTCGACGCCGTCGAGATGCTCGAGGACTGGCAGGTCGTGCAGCTGCACGCCAACACCATGATCAGCGAGTGCCTGCCCCAGCCGCCGGCCTTCAAGCTGTCGATGACCGTCAACCCGGCCGGCAAGCGCACCGAGTTCAGCGTCGCCCCCGAGCAGGGTGAGGACGTGCGGCTGTGCATCATGGACCTGCTCGACAAGATCGAGCTGGCCGCCCGCGACAGCAACCGCTCCTTCAAGGTCGACATCGCCAAGGGCCTCAACCCCCTGAAGGCGAAGCCGAAGCCCACGCCGCCCCCGCCGCCCGCCGAGCCCGAGACCCCCGCTGAGGCGCCTGCCGCGGCTGAGGGTGCCGAGGGTACCGAGGCCCCCGCTGAGGGCGCCGAGGGCGCGGATCCCGCCGCCGAGCCGGCGCCGCCCGCGCCCGAGCCGGCCCCCGAGGGCTGAGCCTCTTGGGGGCGCCCCGCCGGCGCCCCCGCCGCCCGCCCATCGCGAGCCCGGTCCCCGTCAGAAGACGGTGCGGACCGCTCGGAACCCCAGCACGTTGTTCTTCTGCCCCGGCACCAGGTTGTCGCGGTTCGCGAAGCGACAGAAGGCGCCGCCGCTCTTCCAGCCGCCGCCCCGCACCACGCGGGTGTCGGTGAACTCCGCCCCGGTGGGATCGACGTTCACCTGCCGCGCCGGCTCGTACAGGCCGTAGCTCATGTCGTAGCGGTCCCAGACCCACTCGCCCACGTTGCCCAGCATGTCGTGCAGGCCCCAGGCGTTCGCCACCTTCTCCCCCACGGGGTGGGTGCGCGCCTGGGCGCTCAGGCTGAACCACGCCACCTGCTCCAGGGTCTGGCCGTAGCGCGCGGTCTCCTCGCCGGCCCGCGCCGCCGCCTCCCACTCGGCCTCGGTGGGCAGGCGCCAGCCGGTGCAGGTCTGGTCCCAGATCACCTCGTCCGGCGTGCAGATGTAGCCGCCGTCGCAGGCGTCTCGGTCCTCGCAGCCCACCCCCGGCGTGCCGCGACAGCTCGACAGGTCGTAGCAGGGCGTCAGCCCGTCGGCCGCCGACTCGGCGTTCAGCCACGCCAGGGCCTCGTAGAAGTTCACCGACTCCACCGGCCGGTCGGCGCAGCCCTCGCCGCGGCACTCACCGGGCCCCCCGGCCTGGAACCACGCCGGCTGATCGTCGAAGCGCGCCGCCCACTCCCCCTGCGTCACCTCGGTGGTGCGCACGAGCACGGGCCGGGTCAGCCGCACTGTGTGGCGCTCTTCGTCGGGGTCGCGCTGCGGCTCGGTGTCGGGGCTCCCGCGCAGGTGCTCGCCGGCAGGCAGGCAGCCGGTGCCCGGGGGCAACGCGCTGGGGCAGCTGACCTCGGGCAGGGCCATGTCGGCCGCCCCGGGCGCCTCGCCGTCATCGCAGGCCGCGGTGAACGCGAGCGCGCTGGCGAGCAGCAGGGGTGTCTTCATGTTCGGGATCTCCTGGTTTGGCCCACGTTTCTCGGGCCGCTAGGATAGCGAACCCGGTTGGCGATGGGGGGCTCATGAGGATTGCGCGGTGGAGCGCGCTGGCGACGGCGCTGTGGCTCGTGGCCTGCACCGGCCAGGGCGTCGACGGCCTCGATCCGGCCCAGCTCGCCGATCGGGGGGTCTCGGGCGCCGGCGGTCAGGGCGGCGGTGTCGGTGGCCAAGGCGGTGGCGCGGGCGGCCAAGGCGGCGCAGGTGGCCAAGG
>JAUHVS010000400.1 GCA_030424955.1 bacterium
TCGAAGCAGGCGTCCACCGCCGCAGGCGCGCAGGCCATCTGCTGGCCGACGTCCCCGAGGCAGGCCACCAGCTCATCGGGGGCCGCCGGGGTGCTGGGGCTGGCGATGAACCCGGTGCAGGCGTCCAGGCAGCGCGCCGCGTCGGGCCAGCCCCCACAGGCCGTGGTGGCGGCGCACGGGGCGGCGCAGGCGGGGTTGGGATCGGCGGGCAGATCCAGGCAGGCGTTGAGCTGCCCACAGACCGTGACCTCGGCGCAGGCAGCCCGCACGCCCGCCGCGCCCGGCTCGGCGGCGCAGGCCAGCGCACACACGAAGGGATCGAGCGCCCCACCGCAGGCGGCCTGCCGCGCGCACAGGGCCTCGCAGGCGGGGGGCGCCGGTGGGGGCTCGAAGCCCACGCAGGCCGCCACCGCGGCACAGCCGGCGCGGGCGCGCTCGGCGTCCAACACGCAGCCCGCGCTGTCACGGGTCACGTCCCCCGCGTCACAGGCCGCGAGGCAGCCGGCCTCATCGGGGACGCCGCAGGCCGCCGTCGCCGCGCAGTGGGCGGCGCAGTCGATGGCCGGTGGGGCCTCGGGCAGGCAGGCGCGCAGCGGCGCGCAGGGGGCCTGGGCGCCGACCTGTGCGAAGCAGGCCTGGGCCGCCCCGAAGGTCAGCCCCTCGGCGTCACCGAAGCCCAGGGCGCAGGCCAGCACGCAGGCCTCCGGGGTGCGCTCGGCGGCGGGATCGCAGGTGGTCACCGCGCGGCAGTAGCTCGGACAGGCGGTGCCCAGCACGTCGAGTGGATCGCCGACGTAGCAGGCCGCCATCGACACGCCGTCGACGCCGTCGTCGTTGCAGGGCACGTCCAGCCGGGCGCAGGCGAGGCGCAGGGCGAAGCCCTGGGGATCCTCGTAGTCGGCGTCGTCGCAGCGGGCCTCGCAGTCGCCGTCGGTCAGCCGGCAGGCCGCGCCCACCCGGCACCAGCCCGTGCAGTCGGGGGCGGGCGGGGGCGTGCAGGCGTCGATGGCGTCGCAGGCCCCGCCCGCGTCGGCCACGCAGCCCCGCCACGCCGTGTCGCGCAGGCGGTCGAAGCGGCCGTCACAGGCCGCCACACAGGCGCCGCGATCGAGGGCCGGATCGCAGGCGGCCCGGGCGTCGCAGAAGCGGGCGCACTGGGTGGCCGGATCGCTCTCGGCCACGCACGCGGTGAGCGCGTCGCAGGTCAGCGCGTCGGCGCAGGCCAGCGCAGCCGCCGCCCGGCGCACCGCCGGCTCGGGGGCGTTGCCGGGCAGGCCAAACACCTGCCCACACTCGGCCCGACAGGTGCGCAGGGTGTCCTCGCCCAGGCCGCCGCACAGGCCGCGCAGGGCGCACAGGCCGTCGCAGCGTGCCCGGCGGGGATCTGCCTGACGGCCGCCATCGAAGCACTGCTCGAACAGGTCGAACTCGAAGCCGGGGCACTGGGCCTGCATCTCGCGCACCATGCAGGCGACGGGCGCGTCCCCGGCGCCCTGGTCCACTACGATGCTGTAGAACTCCTCGCAGGGGATCTCGATGCCCAGCCCACAGGCCCGGTAGAGCCCGCAGAAGTTCGCGAGGCTGGTGTCCACCGGCGGCGCCGCGCCGTCGGCGCTGAGGGTGCAGGCCGCCGCCGCAGCGCAGTCGTCGCCGGCCGCAGCCAGGCAGGCCGTCTGCGTGCGGGCGCGCAGGGTGCTCAGGGGATCCGCGGCGCAGGTGGCCTCGCAGTCGGCGGGGCTCAGCCCACAGGCGGCGAGGGGGGCGCACCACGCCGCGCAGTCGGGCGCGCCGTCGGGCAGGCAGGCGTCGAGGGCGCCGCAGGCCGCTTGGGCGTCAGCCGCGAGGCAGGCCTCGCCCGCCAGCAGGTCGCCGGTGGCCTCGACCCCCAGCGCGCCGTCGCCGCAGGCCACCAGGCATGCCGCCAGATCGGCCTCGTCGGCGCACTGCAGGCGCGCGCGGCAGGCGCCCAGGCAGGCCTGGCCGCCCACCGATCCGTTCACCACGCAGGCCCGCACGCTGTGGCCCCCGAAGGGGTCCTCACAGCCCGGCGCCGTCAGGGCGCAGGCCAGCCGGCTGCGGTAGACGGCCGGCTCCTGGAAGTCGAGGTTGTCGCAGTCGCTCAGGCAGCTCTCGGGGTCGCGGTTGACCAGCCCGCAGGCGGCCTGGGCGTCGCAGTACACGTCGCAGGCCAGGGCCTCGCCCGGGGCGCAGGCGGCCAGCGCGTCGCAGGCGTCGCCGGCCTCGGCCTGGCACAGGAAGGCCACCTGCCAGCGGTCGTTGAAGGCCTCGGCCTCGCAGCGCGCGGCGCAGCCGGCGGGGGCCGCCCCGCAGGCGTCCAGCGCGTCGCAGAGGGCGCCGCAGGCGTTGGCGGGGTTGGCGGCGGCGAGGCACCCGTCGAGATCATCGCAGCTGGCGGCCGGCGCGCAGGCCACCTGGGCGGCCATGCGGGCCGCCACGCTGCGCCCGCCCCGCAGCGCCTGGTTGCAGGCCTGGCTGCACGCGAACGCGTCGCCCGCGCCCCCGGGCAGCACCCCACAGGCGGCCTGATCGGTGCACAGGTCGAGGCAGGTGGGGCCCACCGGCGCGCCACCGTCGAGGCACTGATCGAGGATCAAGAAGGGGTCGGGCGGGCACACGGCGAGGCTCTGGAAGGCGCACGCCAGGAAGCCCGGGGGCGGCGGCTCGCCGCCGAAGATGCCGTTGACGATCTCGTCGCAGGGGAAGAAGTCCTCGAACCCGCAGGCGCGGTAGCGCACGCAGACCTCGGCCTGGGTCACCCCCGGGGCGACCTGCGGATCGAGGCAGGCGGCGACCCGCGGGCAGTCGTCGCGCGCCAGCCGCACGCAGGCGTTCGCCTCGCTCTGGCGCAGGCGCCGCAGGGGGTCGGGATCCGCGGCCGTTTGCACGCACTCGGCCAGGCAGCGGTCGGCCCGCTCGACGCCGCAGGCCACCGTGCGCCCGCAGCGCGCGCCGCAGTCCGTGAACACCGTCTCGCCCAGACAGGCGGTGAAGCCCGCGGTGTCGCAGGCGCCCGTGAGGCGCTCGCCGCACGTCCGCAGCGCGCCGCTGTTGGCGAGCGCCGCGCAGTCGGCCGGGCAGTCGTCGAAGGGCAGCGCGGCCCCACAGGCGTCCGCCGCCGCGCAGACCTCGTCGCAGGTGAGCGCCGGGGGGGCCGGCAGCCGGCAGAGCTGGATCAGGCCGCAGGCCTCGACCCGCAGGCACTGGAACCATGGGGCCAGGTCCTGGCCGGCGTCGGCCCGCGCGCAGGCGGCCAGGCAGGCCCCCTCGTCGCCCCACACGTCGAGGCGCTCGCAGGTGGCGTACCGGGCGCAGGCCGCCTCGCAGGTGTCGATGGGGGGCACCGCCATGTCGGGATCGAGGGGGCCCTGGTCGGTGGGCACCGCGCCGTCGGCGGGGACCCCGTCATCGGGATCGACGCCCTGGTCCCCGGGCCGCATGTCACCCGATCCGCTGTCACCCGCCGCGCCGTCGGCCTGGGCGCCGGCGTCGTCGGGCGTCGGGGTGGGATCGGGGTCGGTCTGGCACCCCCAGGCAAACAAGGCCAGCCACAGCCCAATCCAGCTCGCGTTGCGCCCCATCTCGATCCCTCCCCGCCGTTGACCCGGCCCGGCTGAGTACCACGGGCCCGAACATTGGATCACGGGCGGGCGCGTTGATCTTGCGGGGCCGCTTCGCGTAATGATAATGCGTTCTCATTATTGACATTCAACGCGGCGTTCCCTAGGTTTGCGCCGCCCAACAAGGAGAGCGTCACCATGGGCACCCCCGCCAAGCTCACCGCCCTGTGCCTGTCCGTCGGCCTGCTCTGGGCCTGCGACGACCACGACCACGACCACGACCACGCCGCCGAGCCCGTCGATCTGCACGCCTGCGAGCACGTGACCGCTGGGCCGTACGCCGACATCTCGGCGGCCGCGCCCGGGGACACGCCGGTGGAGAGCCAGGAGGATCACCACCTGATCCGCGTGGCGCTGGTCACGCTGCCCAGCGGCGCCAACGGCGGCTCGGTGCAGTTCACCCCCAACGAGGCCGGCACCTGGCGCTTCCTGCTCGCCGACGACGTGCCGGTGATGTTGCACACCGCCGACAACATGCACACCGACTGGGCCGCCATGGAGACGCCCGACGGCTGTGACGACGCGGTGGCCGCCTATGAGAGCGCGCCCCTCGAGGCCGGCACGCCCTACCTGCTGATGTTCGGGCCGACCGACGCCACCGAGGTGGCCTTCGTCGCCCGGCACTTCGACCCGACTGAAGAGGATCACGACCACGCAGCCGACACGCACACGCACGAGTAGCGCCACGCTCGGCCTGCTGCTGCTGGCCGGCGGCGCCGCCGCTCAGCCCGCAGCGCTGCCCCCCCTGGAGCTGGTGGATCCCGCGCCCCGCGCGACGCCCGAGGTGCGCCCGCCCGCTGCCACCGCCCCCGCCGATCCCGACGCCCTCTATGAGCTGCCCGAGGCCGTGGTGGCCCAGGATCGCCGGGATCAGGCCACCCCCGCCACGGTGTTCGAGGTCGAGATCGGCCGCCTGGACGTGGTGCCCCGCAAGGACGCCAGCGAGCACCTGCAGCTCGCGCCCGGGGTGTTCACGGTGAACAGCGGCGGCGAGGGCCACGCCCACGCCACCATCATGCGCGGCTTCGCGGCGGGTGAGGGCCAGGACATCGAGTTCCTGCTGCACCAGGTGCCGCTCAACGAGGTCAGCAACGCCCACAACCACGGCTACGCCGACGTGCTGATGCTCATGCCCGAGATCGTGCAGGCGGTGCGCATCACCGAGGGGCCCTTCGATCCCGCGCAGGGCGACTTCGCCTTCGCCGGCAGCGCCGAGTACCGCCTGGGCGTGCCCCAGCGCGGCAGCCGGGTGAGCCAGACCGTCGGCAGCTTCGGCACCCGCCGCACCACCGCGCTGTATGCGCCGCCGACGCAGGACGCCGGCACCTTCGGGGCCTTCGAGTTCTTCCAGACCGACGGCTTCGGGCCCAACCGCGCGGCCCAGCGCGCCACCGCCACCGCCCGCTACGCCAGCCCCCGCGAGGGCGACGCCGATCTCACGTGGGCCGCCACGGTCATCGGCTACGCCAGCCGCTTCGATCAGGCCGGGCTGGTGCGCCAGGACGACGTCGCCGCCGGGCGCATGGGCTTCTTCGACAGCTACGATCCCAACCAGGGCGGCGAGAGCAGCCGGCTGCTGCTGTTTTTTGAGACCGAGGCCGGCCCCACCGAGGCGCGGCTGACGCAGACCACGTTCTTGCAGCGGCGCAGCCTGCGCATGCGCGCCAACTTCACGGGGTTTCTGGGCGACGATCTGCGCGACGACTTCGGCAACCTCACCGTGGCCACCCAGCAGCGCGGCGACGGCCTCGAGATGCGCTACGACGTGCTGACGCTGGGCAGCCGCGGCCGCTACCGGCTGATGACCCCCATCGGCGGGCTGGAGCAGGCCCTGAGCCTGGGCTACGCCCTGCGCTACGACACCGGCGACACCAGCCAGCGCACCCTCCGTGCGGTGACCGCCGTGCCCTACCAGCGGGTGTTCGACGACGGCTTCACGGTCATGAACCTGGCGGGCTGGCTGCGCGCCGATCTGCAGCCCCTGTCGTGGCTGGCCCTGCGCGGCGGCGCCCGGGTCGACACCTTCAGCTTCGGGGTGACCGACCGCGATCTGCCCAGCGCCGATCGCGACGGCAGCCGCGTGCCCGACCAGACCGCCCAGGCCTTCGGCTTCGCCGTCAACCCGCGGCTGACCGCCGACGCCCGCCTGGCCGACACCGGCGCGCACCTGGTGGTGAGCTACGGCCGCGGCACCCGGTCGAGCGACGCGTCGGCCCTGTCGGACAACGAGCCGGCCCCCTTCGCCCAGAGCCACAGCCTGGACGTGGGCGTGGTGTGGCAGCACGGCGAGCTGGGCCAGGGCGCCTGGGCCAGCCGGGTGCAGGCCAGCTACGACGTGACCCGGGTGCAGGACGATCTGCTCTTCGA
>JAUHVS010000401.1 GCA_030424955.1 bacterium
CGGGCATGACGCCGTCCACGTAGCTGGCCATCTGGCCGACCTTGGTGGCGAGGCCCCGCAGGGTGCCCAGGGCGTCGGCCGCCCGCTGCGCGGCGGTGGTGGAGCTGCGCGACAGCAGCAGGCCGGCGCCGCTGCGGGCGCCGACGCTCGCGAGCCGGGCCAGCCGGCCCAGGCGCCCCTTGGGCAGCTTGCGTTCATCCATGGGGACCAGGATGCGCCCCCCGGCGGCCCGGGGCAACCGAGGGCCGCCTACAGCAGCGTGGGCGCGAAGTCGTAGCGCACGCGGGTGAACACCCGGTCGTGGTCGTCGAAGCCGTAGAAGGGCCCGAAGGCGTCGCCGCCGTCGCCGCCGTCGTAGTGGATGTAGCCGGCGGTCACCGACAGCCCGTCGCCGACGGCGTAGCGGGCCTCGCCGCGCACCAGCCAGCCGCGCTCGGCGGTCCAGCCGATGGCCGTGGCGGCGGCCGACAGGGTGAGCCGCTCCTTGAGGAGCTGCCACTGGGCCCGCGCGGCGGCGATGGGCACGTCGAGGGGGAGCAGCAGATCGTCGGGCCCGTCGAGCACCACGCCCTGCTGCACCTCGACGAAGAGCTGCACGTCGTCGAAGCCCGCGTAGCCCACCGAGCCCATGAGCTGCAGGGTGGTGGCGGCGTCGACGCGCAGCGCGGGGATGGGCGTGCCCGTCGCGTCCCCGGCGTTGACGGGCTTGTTGAGCTCGCTCGCGAGCTCCCACTTGAACAGCCAGGCCCCCGCGGTGGTGGCGCCGCTGGTGCCCAGCAGGGTGTAGCGGCGGTGGTCCAGGGTGAGGGTGAGGGTGTCGGCGGTGAGCAGGGCCGGGCTGAGGGGGGGCAGCCGCACGACGCCGGTGCGGTCGAGCAGGTTGGCGGCGTAGAGGCCCAGGTCGACGCCGGGGCCCTTGTAGACCCAGCAGGGACCAGCGGTCGGGGGTGTGGGCGAAGCGCACGCGCTTGCTGCCCAGCAGGGCGGCGGCGGCGGGATCGCTCGCCACCAGCGCGCGGAAGGGGCTGTAGTCGGCCAGCGGCGGGGCGAACTCGCCGAAGTAGGCCTCGTGGATGCCCATCACCTCGACCCGGTGGGCGCCGTGGAACCAGCCGACGCGGGTGGCGGCGACGCTGAGCCGCAGATCGTCCAGATCCGCCAGCCCCGGCTCGCGGTTGTCGCGGGGGTTGACCACGTCGAGCACGCTCAGGGCGTCGCCCTCGCCCCAGGCCACGATCTGGCGGCCCACGGTGACCTCGAAGGCGCCCAGGCTCAGGGCCACGAACTGCTCGCCGTTGAGGAAGCGCGCCTCGTAGGCGGCCACCTGCTCGGGGTCGTCGCCCTCGGCCACGGTGTAGGCGAGGTCGTGGGCCGCGTGGCCGGCGAGGCGCACCCGCAGCCAGCGCTTGAAGCCGTAGTCCAGGCTCAGGTCGAGGCTGTGGCGCAGCTTGGCGTAGGGCCGCGCGGTGGGATCGTCGAAGCGCTCGACCCACACCGCCTCGTCGCGGCGGGCGAAGCCGGCCAGGGTCAGCCGGTGATCGCCGGGGGGCGGGGGCAGCGCCGGGGGCGCCAGGGTGGGGGTCACGCCGGGCCAGGCGTTGGGGGCCCCGCCGTCGAAGCCGTCGCCGGGGGGCGGCCCGAAGCCGTCGTCGGTGGCGGGGCCGAAGCCGTCGTCGGCGGGGGGCGTGGGCGCCGCGGGGGCGTCCCCGTCGGCCCAGCCGTCATCCTCGCCCCAGTCCTGCGCGGCGGCCGGCCCGGCGCTGAGCAGCAGCCACAGGCTGAGCGAGGCCCAGCGCCCGGGCGGCGGGCGGCGCACCGCCTACAGGCCCTTCTCGAGGCGGTTCTGGGTGAACATCGCGGCGTCCACGGTGGGGTCGTCGAAGCGCAGCTCGCTGAACTGCAGCGTCGTGCTCGACTCCGTCTCGCCGTTCTTCACGGTCTTGGCGAGGATGGTGTGCGGGGTCCAGATCCCGTTGACCTGCTTGATGTCGCCGAAGTCGATGTACTTGAGCTTCTTGCCCTTCGCGACCCACAGCTTGGTGCGCAGGGGGATCAGCTTCTGCTTGCTGATGAAGCTGACCGTCTTGACGTAGCCCGTCTCGGTGCGGGCCTTGTCGGTCTTGGGCCGGGCCTCGATGAGCCAGCAGTCCTCGGCGCCGACCTTCGCCGACGGCTGCACCAGGGTGTAGGTCCAGTGGCTGGGATCGGCCTGGGTCATGTCGGCGAAGCTGAGGTCGGTGCCCATGAACGAGCCCGACTTCTCGCCGCTCGAGATGCGCGTCGACTTGTGCAGGCTCGGCAGGAAGAGCCACTGGTCGTCGTCCTTGGCGCCGTCGTCGTAGTCCACGCTGAGCAGGCCCGTGTTGCGCACGTCGGCGGGGCTCTCGAAGATCATCAGCTGGCGCCGGCCCCCCTCGAAGTTGAGCCCGAAGGACTGCACGACGCGGGTGCGCTCGCGGCCGGCGCTGTCGCGCACGGTCATGGCCAGCCGGGCGCGCTGCTTGTCGCCCTCGGCGCGGGCCTCGACGGCCGCCATGATCTTCGCGGCGTCGGTCTCGTCGGGGCTGATCTGGGCGTGGGCGGGGCTCAGGCCCGCCAGGGCCAGCAGCGCGGTGGCGAGGGCGAGGGGGGTCGTCACGGAGCGGATCATCGGTCAGGCCCTTTCGGTCGAGGCGGCGGGGCGGCGGTAGAACAGCCGCAGCAGCGCGGGGGCGAAGATGAGGTCGATCAGCAGCGCCATGAGGGCCGTCAGCCCCACCAGCAGGCCGAAGCGCTGGATGTTGTACATGGTGGCGCCGAGGTAGGTGAAGAAGCCCACCATCAAGATGACGCTGGTGTTCACCATCGCTCGACCCGAGTGCTGCATGCTCATCTCGATGGCGCGCTCCACGTTGCCGGTTCGCAGGTACTGCAGCCGCCAGTGGTGCAGGAAGTGGATGGTGTCATCCACGGCGATGCCGATGCTGATGGACGCCAGCAGCAAGTTGTTCATGTCGATGGGGATCGAGGTGAAGCCCATCAGCCCCATGATGAACACGATGGGCATCAGGTTGGGCACCATGGCGATGAGCCCGAGCTTCAGGCTGCGCAGCAGGAACATCATGATGAAGGTGATGATCACGAAGGCCGTGCCGAAGCTGCGGATGAGGTCGCCCAGCAGGCTGCGGATGGTGTTCACCAGGGTGTAGACCGAGCCGGTGGCCTGCACCGTGCGGCCCTCGGGGATGTAGGCGTCGATGCCCCGCTGGATGTGCTCGACGAGGCCCGCGTAGCTGGTGGCCTCGAGCCACTTGATGCGGATGCTCATCTGGCTGCGGCTGAGGTCGATGGTGGCCAGCCGCGAGAGCTCGTCGGGGCCCGCGTTGCTGAACAGGAACAGCGCGTCGGCCACCCCGCGCTCGGTGTCGGGCAGCCGCCAGTAGGCCGGATCGCCGCCGTGCAGGGCCTGCCAGGTCTCCTTGATGACGTTCAGCAGGCTGAAGCTGTTGCCCACGATGGGGCCCACGGCGGGATCGGCGTAGGCGCGGATGTGGGCCTCGAGCTGCTCGAGCCCCTGCAGCAGCGCCAGGTCCTTCATGCCGCGCTCGGGCGTGCCGTCGATGAGCAGCTGCACGTTGGCGGTGCCGCCGATGTGGGCGTCGACGGCCTCCAGCCCGGCCCGGGCGGGGGTGCCGTCGGGCATCCACGACAGCGGGTTGTGCCACACCCGCAGCAGGCTGGTGCCGCCCAGGGCGACGCCCACCATCAGCAGCCCGACCAGCAGGGTGTTACGCCGCCGCGCGCGGGCCTGGGGGGACGCCGGGCCCACGCCGGGATCGCCGCTGACCCCCGAGAAGTCCCGGCAGACGTGCAGGAAGCGGTCGATGGCGTCGATCTGCCCGCCGGCCTTGGCGCCCAGCAGGCTGGTGCGGTTGAAGGTCAGCAGGGCGGGCAGCACCACCACGGTGTGCAGGAAGGCCATGAACACGCCGAAGGCGCCCGCGGTGCCCATCTGCTGGATGGCCTCGAGGCTGGCGAACTTGAAGCTGAGCAGGCCCACCATGGTGGTCAGCGAGGTGTAGAACACCGGCATGCCGGTGGTGCTCAGGGCGTGGATGATGGCGCTGTCGTTGTCGACGCCGAAGCGCCGGGCGTCGCGGTAGACCGAGATCAGGTGCACCGAGTCGCCGATGCCCACGCAGAACAGGAAGGCCGGCAGCACGTTGGTGAGCATGGTCACCGGCATGTCGGCGAGGGCCATGAAGCCGATGGTGTTGAGGGCCGCCAGCCCCACCACGCCCAAGGGCGCCAGCACCCCCAGGGGGTGGCGGAACAAGAACGCCAGGATCAGGATCATGGCGGTGACCGACAGGGCCAGCATGCGGCCCAGATCCACCATGAGCAGCTCGTTGAGGCCCTTGTTGAGGGCGGGCATGCCGCTGGCGGTCAGGCGGAAGCCCTCGGCGTCGTGGCGGGCGCACAGGGCCTCCACCGCGCTGAACACGGCCTGGCTGCCGGTGTCGGTCAGGTGCGCGGTGCGCAGCACCACCGCGGCGTGGCGGCCGGCGTGGCCGAGCACCTGGCCCACCAGGAAGGGGTCGCGCAGCAGGGTGTCGCGCAGGCCCGGCAGGGCGCCGGCCTCGGGCAGCGGGGTGAACAGCTTGCCCACCTCGATCCCGTCGGCGCGGGCCCGGGTGCGGCGCACGTTGATGAGGCTGGTGATCTCTTCGAAGATCAGGCTGCCGCCCAGCCACGCGGGCGGGGCGGCCCCGTCGGCGGCGGGGCGCTGGGGGGCGCCGAAGCCATCGCCCGTGCCTTTGCCCGCGTCCCCGAAGCCATCGCCCGTGTCTTTGCCCGCGTCCCCGAAGCCATCGCCGGCGTCCCCGAAGCCATCGCCGGTGTCTTGGCCGGCGTCCCCGAAGCCATCGCCCCCGGCTGGGGCGGCGGCGCCCGAGGCCGGGCCCGTCGCCTCGGACGGGGCGGCGCGGGTGGGGCGCCGCTGCGAGCCAGGGGGCAGGTCCACCTGGAGCCGGGCCAGATCGGCGTGCAGGGCCGTGAGCCGCTCCAGGTAGGGGCGGCTGAACACGTCGCCCTCCGCCAGCACCAGCAGCACGTCGTCGCGGCCGAACTCGGCGCGGTAGGCGTCGAGCAGGCGGCGGGCGTCGGAGTCCTCGTCGGAGAAGGCCTCGACCGAGGTGTCGATGCGCAGCTGCTTCGCGGCGGCCCACACCGAGCCGGCGAGCAGCAGGGCGGTGAACGCGAAGGTCCACCAGCGGTGGCGCACCATCCACTGGGCCCACGCCTGGAACACCCGGCTGGGGGGCTCGTGGTAGGGGTCTGGATCCACGTCGGGCGCGTGCATGGGCGGCCTCTGCCCTCGCGCGGAGGGCTCCAGGGTGCCCGAGGACCAGCGACCTGGGCGGGGCTCTCGTCTACTCCAGGGGGCCTGACACCGCAAGCCAGCGCGCGGTCGCGCGCCGGCGCCCGGCCTCGGGCTAGCGCGGGGCCAGCAGGTCCACCGTGGCCCGGCACACGTCGACGATGGACAGCATGCCGGCCAGCTCGCCGCCCTCGTTGATCACCGGCAGCACCCCGAAGCGGCGCTCGATGAACAGCCGGGCGGCGTGGGCGAGGGGATCGTGGGTCTGGATGCCCACCACCTCGGTGGTCATCACGTCGGCCACGGTGAGGGCGTCCGTCAGCTCGAAGTGCTCCTCGACGCCCTGCGCGGTCACCCAGCGGGGGCGGCGCAGATCGCGGTCGCTCACCAGCCCGACGATGAGGCCGTGGGTGTCGATGACCACCATGTGGCGGATGCGCTCGGTCTGCATGATGCCCCAGGTGGTACGGGCGCCGTCCTCGGGCCGGGCCACGAACACCTGCCGGGTCATGTACTGGTGGACCAGCATGTGCACCTCCTCTGGGGGCCGCTGGGGCCGGGCAGGGCAGCAAGCGCTGTGCCGCCTGGGCGGCCCACGGCGCTGGGGGCCCACGTCACGGCTCGGTGACCTCGATGGGCG
>JAUHVS010000402.1 GCA_030424955.1 bacterium
TGTATCGCCGATGGCGATCCCGCCGCCCAGCAGACCTTCCTGACGGCTGTGCAGTGCATCCAGACCAACTGCCCCGACGGCGACCCCACCTGCCAGCAGGAGCAGTGCGGCAACGAGGTCGCGGCGTGCGTGGGCGGCGGCGGCGGCGGTGGCGGCACGCTGACCTGCAGCGAGTTCCTGCAGTGCCTCAACGGCTGCAACGACGAGGCCTGCCAGCAGGCCTGCGTCAACGACACGTCGGCCCAGGGCCTCGACGAGTACAACGCGGTGGTGCAGTGCGCGCAGGACAACGGCTGCTTCGGCGCCAACGGGACGGCCGATCAGGCCTGCCTGACCGCCAACTGCGACGCTGAGATCAACACCTGCGTGGGCGAGCAGCCCCAGCCGATGGGCACCGACACCTGCGCGGAGTTCGTGCAGTGCCTGAACCCCTGCGGCGCCGACCAGAACTGCCAGCAGCGCTGCGTCGACAGCGTCTCGGCCCAGGGCCTCGAGGACTACAACGGCATCGTCTCCTGCGGCCAGGACAACATGTGCTTCGACGCCCAGGGCGCCGCCGATCAGGCGTGCCTTGAGGGGAGCTGCGGCGGCGAGCTTGAGGCGTGCTTCGGCGCGCAGCCCGAGCCCATGGGCGACGCCAGCTGCCAGGAGACCCTGATGTGCATCGAGCCCTGCCAGGACGAGGCCTGCAGCGCAGCCTGCATCGAGGCCGCCTCGCCCGCCGGCTTCGAGCAGCTGGTGCCCCTGATCCAGTGCCTGAACGACAACCAGTGCCAGACGATCGACTGCGAGCCCTGCGTCGGTCTCTTCAACGCCTGCCAGTAACCCGCTGGTGTTGATCTGAGCCGCACGGCCGGGCCGCCCCAGGCCCGCGCCGTCCTCCGGCCCCCTGACGCGAGAGCCGCGCCCACGTGCCCATCCCCGCTCGGCTTCAGCCGTTCTTCACGCCCCGCTTCATCAAGTTCGGCCTGGTTGGCGCCAGCGGCGTGGGGGTGAACCTCGCGGTGCTCTGGCTGGGCCTGCAGGTGGGCCTGCGCTCCACGGCGGCCAGCGCGCTCGCCATCGAGCTCAGCATCCTCAGCAACTTCATCGTCAACGAGCTGTGGACCTTCGCCGAGCTGCGGCCGGGCTCCCGCGGCGGGCGCATGGTGCGCTTCCAGCTGGTGTCCCTGGTGGGCGCCGCGGCGCAGTTCGCCGTGTTCGTGCTGGGCAACCTGCTCGCGCTGCGGCTGACCCAGGGCGCCGACGCCCTGGGGGCCTACTTCGACGGGGACGGATCGCTCTGGGCGCGCTACGCGCAGCGGCCGGTGGTGGATCCGCCGGCCGTCGGGGCGTGGGTGTACGTCAACCAGCTCGCGGGCATCGCCGTGGCCACCGGCTGGAACTTCCTGGCCAACGTGAAGTGGACCTGGGGCGACCGGCCCGCCCGCTGAGCCGGGCCGCCCGCCGCGGCCCGCCGCGGCTCAGCCCGGCCCGGCCAGCGCGCAGTCCAGGGCCTGCCACAGATCGGCCCGCAGATCGGCCACCGACTCCACCCCCACCGACAGCCGCAGCAGCCCCGGCGTGATGCCACCCGCCGCCCGCGCGGCCTCGGACAGCACCCGGTGGGTCAGCCCGGCCGGGTGCTGGATGAGCGTGTCGACGCTGCCCAGGCTCACCGCGGGCGTGCACAGCCGCACCGCCTGCAGCACCGCCCCCGCCCGGGCGGCGTCCCCCACGTCGAGGGCCATCAGGCTGCCGGGGCCGGCCATCTGCGCCGACAGCGTCGGCCAGCGTGGATCGAGCTCCGGGTACGCCAGGGCGACCACCGCCGGGTGGGTGCGCAGGGCCGCCGCCAGCAGCCGGGCGTTGCGCTGGGCGGCGCGCACCCGCAGCGGCAGGGTCTGCAGCCCCCGGTGCAGCAGGTAGGCGCCGAAGGGGTGCAGGAGCCCGCCGGTGGCGATGCGCATCTGGCGGATGGGCGCGGCCAGCGCGGCCGTCGTGGCGACCACCCCGGCCACCACGTCCCCGTGGCCGCCGATGAACTTGGTGGCGCTGTGCACCACCAGCTGCGCGCCCTGCGCCGCCGGGCGCTGGAGCACGGGCGTGGCGAAGGTGTTGTCCACCAGCACGGGCACCGGGCCCGCGGCCCGCACCACCTCGGCGATGTCCACCAAGGCCAGCGTGGGGTTGGCCGGCGTCTCCACCACCACCAGCGCCGTGGTCGGCCGCAGCGCGTCATGGACCCCCTCGGCGTCCACCCAGGTCACCGCCAGCCCGAAGGGGTTGTCGTTCAGCAGGTGGTCGGTGCCGCCGTAGACGGGGCGCACGGCCACCACGTGATCGCCGCGGGCGCGCGCCGCCATCAAACAGGCGCTGATGGCCGCCATGCCCGAGCCGAAGGCCACCGCCTCGGGCAGGCCCTCCAGGGCGGCCAGCGCCTGCTCGAAGCGCGCCACCGTGGGGTTGTAGAGCCGCGCATAGATGGGGTTGTCGGCCTCGGCCGCGCCCATGGCGAGCGCGTCGATGGACGCCATCCCCACCGCCGGGTCGTCGATGCGCGCCGTGCTCGACAGATCGATGGGCGGCACGTGCGCGTGCCCCAGCCCCCCCCGCCCGCCGTGCACCGCCTGGGTCTCGAGTCCATACGCCATGGTGCGCCTCCTCGACCTGCCCCCATCGGCAGGTGGGCCGCTGCGCTGAAGCCCGGCCGGCCCTCACCCACCGGCGATGGGTTGCGCCCCACCGGCCGGTGCGCGTATCAGCGTCAGCCAGCGCCGCGCCCGGGCCCCACCCGGGGGCCAGCGGCGGCTTCGGACCCCTGGAGAGCCCCATGATCGAGCCCAACCCCGTGCCCCTGCGCGAGCGCCTGGCCGCCGACATCGGCCCGGTGCCCCTGCGCCTGCTGGCCACCCACCACATCAACGGCGCCCTGTTCGTGGTGCAGCCCACCGTCGAGCTCGTGGACGCCGCGGTCGCGCTGGTCACCGACGACGCGGCCACCGTCGGGGCGTGGCTCAACGACGGCACCCTGCGCCGCAGCGTGGACGACGACATGGCCACCTGGCCCGCCGACGGCGAATACACGGTGGTGGTCATCCACCCGTACGTGCTGGTCACGGCGCCCTCAGCGCCCGCGGCCTGAGCCGCGGCCCCGCGCCGGGTCGCCGGGGGGCTCAGGCCACCCCGATCACCAGCCGGTGATCCAGCATGCGATCCCCGTCGAACACCGACCACAGCTCGAAGGGCTGCCGCGCCAGGAGCGCTGGTAGCCACAGCCGGTCGTCGACCCACATCTCGTCGAAGGGCAGCGCGTCGGTGGCGGTCCACAGCGGCGCCGCCTCGTCGGTCTCCACCGCCTCCCCCTCGCACCCGTCGGCGCGGAACACCGTGCAGAACAGCCGCAGCCCGTCGAGGAAGTGGAAGCGCAGGTGCCCGGCCTCCCGCACGCCGGTGGCGTGCACGCCCAGCTCCTCGGCCGTCTCGCGCAGGGCGCAGGCCAGCGGCGCCTCGCCCGGGTCGAGCTTGCCCCCCGGCCCGTTGATCTTGCCGGCGCCCAGCCCGCGCTTCTTGCGGATCAGCAGCACCTGCCCGTCGCGCACGACGAAGAGCAGCGTGGCCTGCACGGTGGGGCGCCAGGTGGGCCAGTCGATGTGATCGACGCGGGTCGCGGTGGGGATGCTCATGGCCACAGCATGCCCGGCGGCGCCCCCGCGGGCCACGGTCTGGCGGCCGAGTTGCCAGCCTGTCACCCGCCGCCTATACTCCCGCCACCCACACCCATCAGGAGGCAGCCGTGGCCGGTGGTATCCCGCCCAGCGCGGACCAATCGACCGACTCGCTCTGGGAACAGCTCAAGAGCTTCAGCGGCATCTACTGGATCGCCAACTGGATGGAGCTCGTCGAGCGCTTCGCCTACTACGGCGTGCGGGTCGTGCTGCCGGTGTTCATGGTGGCCGCCTTCGAAGCGGGCGGGCCTCAGCTCAACCACATCCAGAAGGGCACGATCTACTCGGTGTGGGCCATCGTGCAGTCCTTCGTGCCGATCCTCTC
This sequence comes from bacterium, assembly GCA_030424955.1. Lineage (GTDB taxonomy): Bacteria > Myxococcota_A > Bradymonadia > UBA7976 > UBA1532 > JACKDL01. The sequence continues at coordinate 4,033 of JAUHVS010000402.1, forward strand.
GGGTGGGTTCGCTGACCGCTACGGCTACAAGCTCAACATCGCGCTGAGCACCGTGCTCAAGATCCTCGGCTACCTGCTGATGGGCTACTGCATCGTGCTGGCCGAGAAGTCGGCCGGCATGCCGCTGGCCGAGGCCCGCCCCCTGGGCAAGGACATCGTCTACGAGGTGTTCTTCGCGGGCGCCATGCTGCTCGCCCTGGGCACCGCCATCTTCAAGCCGGGCGTGCAGGGGCTCATCGCCAACCTCATGCCCAAGGGCGCAGCGTCCCTGGGCTGGGGCGTCTTCTACCAGATGGTGAACATCGGCGGGTTCATCGGGCCGCTGCTCGCGGGCTACCTGCGGGTGCTCGACTGGACCTACGTGTTCCTGGCCTGCGCCGCCGGCATCGCGCTGAACTTCATCCCCCTGTTCTTCTTCAAGGAGCCGGCGGACACCAGCCGCAAGGCCGATGACGCCGGCCCCGTGCGCCTGCTCTACGACGCCCTGCGCGGGCTGCTCGAGCCGCGGCTGTTCTTCTTCACCATCTCGTTCGCGGGGTTCTGGCTGATGTTCTATCAGCTGTTCGACATCCTCCCGAACTTCATCGACGACTGGGTGGACTCCCGCGCGGTGGCCACCGCCCTGGTGGGCGTGTTTGGCGACAGCGCCGTGCCCACCATCAACGGCGGCAACCTCACCCAGGAGTGGATCCTCAACTTCAACGCCCTGCTGATCAGCCTGTTCGCCTTCGCCATGGGCTACCTCACCGGCAAGGTGCAGTCGCTGACGGCCATCATGGTGGGCATCGGCATCTCGGCGGTGGGCATCTTCATGCTCGGCTACGGCATGAACGGCTGGGTGGTGCTGGGCGCCATCGGCCTGTTCTCCATCGGCGAGATGAGCGCCAGCCCCACCAAGATGCGCTTCCTGGCGGCCCTGGCGCCCCCCGGCAAGGACGGCCAGTACATGGGCTACGCCAACTTCACCGTGGGCATCGGCTGGTCCATCGGCAGCGTCATCGCCGGCGACATGTACCAGACCGGCGGCGACAAGCTGAACCTGGCCGCGCGCTACCTGCAGGAGAAGGGCGGCATGACCGCCGAGGCCGTCAAGGCCGTCGCCCGCGGCGATCTGGAGCAGACCTTCCTGACCACCCAGGGCGTCGATCCGTGGCAGATGCGCCAGCTGCTGTGGGACACCTACTCGCCCCAGAGCATGTGGACCGTGTTCATGTTCATCGGCCTGGGCGCCGGGCTGGCCATCCTGGCCTACAACCTGGTGGTGACCCGGGCGAACGCCAACCCGCAGCACAGCTTCAACACCCACGGCGACCGCTACGTGCGCGTGGCGCTGATCCCCATCATGGCCCTGTTTTTGTACTTCACGGGCGGCGAGATCTCGACCTGGCTCGACGCCAAGGCGGGCCAGGGCAACTTCCCGTACGGCCTGTCACTGAACACCGCCTTCTTCGGCATGATGACCCTGATCGCCTTCCTGGACCGCAGCGCCATGGGCGGCGGCGAGCCCCCCGCCGCCTGACCGCCCGCCACCGCGGTGCGGTGGCCGTGGCCCTTGATCCACCCCCCGGCCGTCGCCTAATCAGACGCCCACGCACCACGCGCGGGGGCGGCACGGGGCCGGTCGGGCCGCTGCGACCCATAGGGGGGGACATGAAGCAAAACGTCAGCTGGATCATGGGCCTGCTGCTCGCGGGCTGCGTGCCAACGGGCGGCGGCGGTGCCCGCTCGGGCCTGGGCGAGGACTGCCTGCGCACGGCGGACTGCGTGACCGGCGCCATCTGCCAGGGCGGCGTGTGCGTCCCCCGCCCCGAGGCGGACGGCGGGGTCGGTGGCCAGGGCGGTGCCGGCGGGGCCGGTGGCCAGGGCGGCGCCGGGGGCTTCGGCGCCTTCGGCGGCGCGGGGGGCCAGGGCGGCGTCGGTGGCGCCGGCGGGATCGGCGGGGTCGGCGG
>JAUHVS010000403.1 GCA_030424955.1 bacterium
TCGGTCACCGACCGTGCTCAGCGGCCCCGCTTGAGCTCGATGAGGACCTGCTTGGCGACGGCCTTCAGCGTGTCGAAGACGCCGATGCCCGTGGTGGCGACCGCCTCGAAGTCCGGCACCCGGGTGGGGTTCAGGTACTCTCGTAGGTAGTCCGCGTCGACCGCGGTGGGCAGGTCGCGCTTGTTGTACTGCACCACATATGGCAGCCGGTCGAGGTCGTAGCCCTGCCCTTCGAGGTTCTCTCGGAGGTTCTCAAGGCTCTCGACGTTGGCGTCCATGCGCTCCACCTGGGAGTCCGCGACGAACACCACGCCGTCGACGCCCTTGAGGATCAGCTTGCGACTCGCGTCGTAGAACACCTGCCCAGGCACCGTGTACAGGTGGAACCGAGTCTTGAACCCACGGATTTCACCGAGGGACAGCGGCAGGAAGTCGAAGAAGAGCGTGCGCTCCGTCTCCGTCTCCAGCGAGATCATCTTGCCTTTCGCCTCTGGATTGGTCTTGGCGTAGATGTACTGGAGATTGGTCGTCTTACCGCACAGCCCGGGGCCGTAGTAGACGATCTTGCAGTTGATCTCGCGCGACGAGTAGTTGATGAACGACATGGTTCAGCCGGCCCTCGTCACATGTCACCGAAGAGGTTATCGATGTCATCGTCGGTGATTTCGGTGAACGCCGACGACCCGTGCTGCTTGGCTTTCGCCTCGATCTGATCCAGCACCCGCTCCAATTCACGGGTGGCCTTGCGCACCCGCAAGCGCACCAGGCCGAGGGAAGACCGCTCGTCAAAGATGATGACGAGGATCACCCGCTGCCCCACCAGGGAGATGTGCACGTTGTCGCGCTCGCCCTCGTGGAACTGAATCCCGAACTCCTTCTCGCCCAGCAGCTGCGCCAGGCCCCCCGTCGCCGCGATGTTGCCCGCCGTGAGGCTGGCCAGCGAGGTGGTGTCGAGGCTCGCGGTGTCGCCGCTGCTGCCCAGCAGCTGGCCGTTCTTGTCGACCAAGAAGACGGCCTTCGCCGAAGCGTCGCGCGACAGCCCATCGCAGACCGCGATGATCTGCTTGTGCTCTTCTTCGAAAAGGACCAGCTGGGACGACATGCACCGACTCGTTCGGGATTCGAGAAAGGGTGCCCCGACCGAGGCCAGGGCGGTGAGCGACCGATGATCACTCAGTGTGCGGCCACCGTATCACCGGGATCGGCGGATTGCCAAGAACCACGACGCCCGTTCGGGGTCACAGCTCCCGGCGCCCGCTGAGGGCCCGGGAGAGCGTGACCTGATCGGCGTATTCGAGGTCGGCGCCCGTGGGCACGCCGCTCGCGATCCGGGTGACCCGGACCCCCAGCGGCGACACGAGCCGGCGCAGGTACAGGGCCGTCGCCTCGCCCTCCACGGTGGGGTTGGTGGCCACGATGAGCTCCTCCACCCCGTCCAGGCGCGCCATGAGCTCCTTCAGGTGCAGGGCCTCGGGCCCCACGCCGTCCAAGGGCGCCAGCACGCCGTGCAGCACATGGTAGCGGCCACGGAACTCACCGGTACGCTCGATGGCCAGCAAGCTGGGCACGCTCTCGACCACGCAGATGACGCGATCGTCGCGGCGCGGGTCCTGGCAGAGGCGACAGGGATCGAGCTCGGTGAGGTTGCAGCACACGCTGCACAGGCCGACCCGCGCCTTGATCTCGGTCAAGGCCTCGGCCAGGTCGTGGGCCACGGCGGGATCGCTGCGGAGGACGAAGAACGCCAGCCGGGTGGCGCTCTTCTCGCCGATGCCGGGCAGCCGGGAGAAGGCGTGCACCAGCCGCCGAATGGGATCGGCCTCGGACATGGGGCTCAGTAGAGGCCGGGCAGGTGGATGCCGCCGGTGATCTTCTTCATCTCGGCCTGGCTGTGCTCCTGGCTGGTGCCCACGGCCATGTTGATGGCCGCCAGCAGCAGGTCGGAGAGCTCGTCGAGATCGTCGGGGTTGATGGCCTCGGGCGTGATCTCGATGCGGCGCACCTTCTGGCGCCCGTCCGCGATCACCTTGACCAGGCCGCCACCGGCCGAGCCCTCGAACTCAGCCTCTGCGAGGTCGTCCTGCAGGCGCTTGATCTGACCCTGCATCCGCTGGGCCTGCTGCATGATGTTGCCGTAGCCGCCGCCGCCGCGCTTGGCCATGTGCTGTCTCCTGTCGTTGAACGCGGGTGCTGTGAGTGATGAACGATGCGGGTTCTACCGCCTGTGCGGGTCGGCTGGCTACCGATCCGACCGATGAAGTCGGACTTCGACGATCTCGGCGCCCAGCGTGTCGACGAGACGCACCACGCCGGGGTCGTGCCGCGCGGCCTCTCGACGCGCTGCGTTGGCCGCCTCGATGGCGGCCTGGCGGTGATCGTAGAGCGAGGGCGACTGCAGCCGCTCGTCGCCGTCCTCGACGGGCTCGAGGTGCAGCGCGCAGGGGTGGCCGACGGCCGCCTCCAGGGCGTCCTGCAGCGCGCCGCGGCCTCGCTCCAGCGGGCCCATGACGGCGCCCGGCACCACCAGGGCGAGGGCGCTGTCGTCGAAGGCGAGCAGGCGCGTCTCCTGCTCCAGGGTCGCGGCCAGGAAGCCGTCCCACTGCCGGAACTGGTCGATGAGGTGCTGGAAGCGGGCCTCCGGCGCCAGCCCCGGCGGGATGCGCTCGATCTCGGCCAGCGGGGCCGGGTCGCTGGCCGGCCCGGGGAGGGGCTCCACGGCGCTGGCGGTGGGCGAAGGGGCGGCGTCCAGAGCGGCCGCGAGATCGGACAGCGCGGCGGCAGGCGCGGCGCTGGCGTCCGTGGACGGGACCGCTGCGTCGGGGGCAGCGGTGGCCGGCTGGCCGGCGGCCGGTTGCGGCCCAACCCCCGGCTGCACGCCGCCGATGGCAGCGGCGACGATCTCGGGCGTGAGGCCCAGCTCTGCGGGCGGGGGCCACGGCACGGAGTCGACCGCGCGGACGGGGCCGAGGGCGCCGGGCTGGCCGGCCGACTGGAGCCCGGTGACCCCCGCGGCTGTGGCTGGGCCCTGGGCCGGCGCAGGGGCCGGGCCGCCGACGGGGCCGGGGCGAGGCCGGTCGCTCGCGGCGGGCCGGCCGCTCAGGCCGATGGTCTGCCGCGCGACGGGCGGCCCCTCCACTGGCGGTGGCACCGGGTCGAGGGTGGCCGCCGGGGGCGGCGGGGGCGGGACCCCGCGCGCGTGGCGATCCATGGCCTGCGCCCAGCCCGCAGGCCCCGCGTCGTCCTCCGCCGGGGCGGGCTTCGCGGCTTGCCCGGCGGGGATCGACGGGGAGGGAGCCGCGGCCGGCTGTGGGCGCGGGGCCGGTGGCGCAGGCGGCAGAGGTGGGCGCGCAGGGGGAGGCGGGGTGGGGGTGGCCTGCGCCCGGTGGTCACCCCCAGCGCGGGCCGCGCCCCCAGAGGGCGAGCCCGCTGGATCGGGGCCCCGTTGCGGGGCGTGCGGGCCGTCGGCCGTGCCGCCTGGTCCCGGCGGGAGGGGCTGGTCGAGCCGGGCCTCCAGCCGCGCGAGGCCGTCGAGGACCTCGGCGAGGGGCAGGGTGGCGCCCTGCTGGCACAGGCGCACCAGGGTCATCTCGAGCGCCATCTTCGGGAACGCCGACCGGGCGATCTCGTCGGCGCCCTTCAGCAGGGACGAGAACAGGCGGTGGATGCGGGCGGGGTCGATGTGCGCGATCTGGGCCTGGAGGGCGGCGACCTCGGCCTCGGCCAGGTCCACCAGGCGCTCGGGGTGCTCGCAGGTGCGGATCACCATGAGATCCCGCAGGTGCTTGACGAACTCCCCGGCGAACTTCTGCAGGTCGATGCCGAAGTCGAACAGGCTCTCGGTGAGCTCAAGCGCTGCCTGCGCGTTGCCCTCGAGGATGGCCTCGGTCAGCGCGTGGAGGGTGGCGCGATCGGCCACGCCCAGCACCTCGCGGGTGCGCCGCTCGGTGATGGTGTCGCCGCTGAAGGCGATGACCTGGTCGAGCAGCGACAGCGAGTCGCGCATCCCGCCCTTCGCCTCGCGGGCGATGTGCGCGAGCGCGGCCTCTTCGACCTCGATGTGCTCGGCCTGCGCGATGCGCAGCAGGGCCTCGACGATGCGGCGCTCGGGGATGCGCTTGAAGTCGTAGCGCTGGCAGCGGCTCTGGATGGTCTCGGGGATCTTGTGGGGCTCGGTGGTGGCGAAGACGAACAGCACATGGTCCGGGGGCTCTTCGAGGGTCTTCAGCAGCGCGTTGAACGCCGCCGTCGAGAGCATGTGGACCTCGTCGATGATGTACATCTTGCGCTTGCCGCGCGTGCTGACGAACTTCACCGCCTCGCGGATCTCGCGGATCTGCTCGACGCTGTTGTTGCTCGCCCCATCGATCTCGAAGACGTCGACTGAGCTGCCCTGGGTGATCTCGACGCACGCCCGGCAGACGCCACAGGGGGTGGCGGTGGGGCCGGTGTCGCAGTTGAGGGCTTTGGCGAGGATGCGCGCACACGAGGTCTTGCCGATGCCGCGGCTGCCGGTGAACAGCAGCGCATGGGCGACACGGTCGCGCTCGATGGCGTTCTTCAGGGTGCGGGTGACGTGCTCCTGGCCCACCACCTCGTCGAAGGTCGTGGGGCGCCACTTGCGCGCAAGGACGAGGTAGGACACGTCCGCTCCCTCTGCATCATAAGAAAAGGTCGGCGACCGGAACCCGACACCCTGGAGGGGTCGCTACCGTTGCTGCCTTCCGGCCCTGGCGGAGTTCACGATCTCCAGTCATCGGGCCCGGCCACCATAAGGGATTCGCCGGTGTTCGGCGACCCGCAGCGGAGAGAGAGGGATTCGAACCCTCGGTACCCTTTTGGGGCACACACGATTTCCAATCGTGCACCTTCGACCAACTCGGTCACCTCTCCAGTGCACACACGCTCGATCCCCGAGTGGGTGGGATCGTAAGGAAGCGGAGGGGGTGGGATTCGAACCCACGGAGCGTTGCCACTCACTTGATTTCGAGTCAAGCGCCTTCGACCACTCGGCCACCCCTCCGCAAGCGCGCCGCCTCTCGCCGTTGGCGAAAGAAGTCACGCAGCGCGCATGCGCATTCATCAGCGCGGATGCCAGCCACCACGTCAAGGCGGTGATTCAGCCGAGGGTCGCTCACCAGGTGGTAGAGCGACTCCACGGCACCCCCTTTGGGGTCTGCACAGCCATAGACCAGGCGCTTGAGACGGGCGTTCACCAAGGCGCCTGCACACATCGGACAGGGCTCCAAGGTGACGTAGAGGCTCGCGCCATCCAGTCGCCAGCGGCCCAAGTGACGGCCCGCCTCTCGGAGGGCGACCACTTCAGCGTGAGCGGTTGGATCGGCGTCGGCCTCGCGGCCGTTGAAGCCTCGCCCGATGATGACGCCATCATGCACGACGATGGCCCCCACCGGGATGTCTCCCTGGGCGGCCGCGCGGCGGGCAAGGATGAGGCAAACCCCCATCCAGACAGCGTCTTCGGGTCTTGACGACACAGACAGGTCGATCGGCTCGATGGGCGTGCACCGCCCCTACGGGGTGATACACAGAAAAAAGCCCGACGCGAAAACTATCGCGTCGGGCTCTTGAGCGCACTCGGCAGGATTCGAACCTGCGACCCTCGGTTCCGTAGACCGATGCTCTATCCAGCTGAGCTACGAGTGCATGTTGGCGGAGAGAGAGGGATTCGAACCCTCGAGGAGGCTACAAACCCCCTACTCCCTTAGCAGGGGAGCGCCTTCAGCCACTCGGCCATCTCTCCCCATGGCGTCGTCCCCGAGAGGATGTCGCCACGTTCGCTCCGACCGACGGCTTGTGGGCCGTCAGCATCCGCGGAAGTTTTGAAAGAACGTCCTCAACGAGCACGAAAGATGGCGGAGGAGGTAGGATTCGAACCCACGGCAGGGGTAACCCCGCAGCGGTTTTCAAGACCGCCGCCTTAGACCACTCGGCCACTCCTC
>JAUHVS010000404.1 GCA_030424955.1 bacterium
TGTTCCGATCACATCGCCTTTTGCAGCAACCGCATCCTGACCTTTTTTGATGCTCAAGCTGCCGCCAGCCGGGGCGGTGATCTCATACTGGACTTTTGCGGTCATGATTTCAGCGATCAGCGCGCCGTTGCGGGCCCGGCTTTGCGCCTGATCCCGTTTGAGCGTGTTGAGGCGCGCGGCCGGTGCCAGACCCTGATCGTGTAGGTGTTGCGCCGATTTCAAATCTGCGCGGATCAAAATCGCCTGTTCCCGGTTTGCGGCCAGCTGCGCCTCTAACCCTTTGATCTTGTTTTTGATCTGGTCCTGTTGGGCGCGGGTTCTGGCGGCCTCGGTCGTGATGGCATTGTGCCGTGCGGTGAAAACGGCGCGCTGCCCGGCCAGGATGTCACCGACGTCGGCGTTGGTTTGCGACCGTTCGATCAGATCTGTCGGGAAGTTGATTTCGATCAGGCCATCCCGCTCGGCCATCAGGCGGGCCTGGGCATCGGCGGCCTGGCGCTGGCGCTGGCGGCCAAGGACACCGCCGCCAACCTCTTCGGATCCCTCACCATCTTCGTGGACGCCCCCTTCTACGTTGGCGACTGGATCAAGGCCGCTGGCGTCGAGGGCACGGTGCAAGAGATCGGCCTGCGCTCCACCCGGGTGCGCACCTTCGCCGACAGCGTCGTGACGGTGCCCAACTCGAAGCTGGCCGACAGCAACATCGAGAACTTCTCGCGGCGCAACTTTCGGCGGTATGTGACCCGACTGGGCATCGGCTATGGCGCGCAGCCGTCGCAGATCGAGGCCTTCGTCGAGGGCATCCGCGCGATCATCGCGGGGCACCCCGACACCCGCAAAGACAGCTACGAGGTGCACTTCGTCGACTACGGCGAGTCCGCCCTCGAGATCATGCTCTACGTGTTCTTCGACGTGCCCGGCTGGAGCGCCGAGCTGCAGGCCCGCCACCAGCTGCTCGTGGAGATCAAGCGCCTGGCGCGCGAGGTTGGGGTGGACTTCGCGTTCCCCACCCGTACCCTGCACTTGGACACCCAGGCCGAGCCCACCGCGCGCCCGGAGCCGGCGGCCCTCGACGACGACGCCCTGGCCGCCGCGGTGCTGGGTTTTGGGCCCGGCGGCGAACGGGGCGCCCCCCGCGGGCAGCGGCTGACCCACGGGTTCTTCGCCAATGACGGCAGCCAGCGCGGCGCCGACGATGGAGGCTGAGCGATGATCGAGCGACAGACGGTGCTGGTGGACAACGGCCACGGCTGGCGGCTCGCGCTCCACCGCTGGGCCGATCCGGCGGCGCTCGATCGCAGCCGGCCGCCCGTGGTGCTGGTCCCGGGCTACGCCATGAACAGCTTCATCCTGGGCTACCACCCCCGGGCCCGGGGCATCGCCCCGTACCTGGCCGCGCGCGGCTTCGAGGTGTGGGCGGCCGATCTGCGGGGCCAAGGCGGCAGCCAGCGCCAGGGCGGCGCCCGGCGCTACCGGCTCGAGGACGTGGGCCTGGTGGACCTGTCGGTGGCCATCAACCAGATCCTGGGCCGCACCGAGACCGACGCCGACGCCGTCGACCTCATCGGCTGCAGCCTGGGCGCCACCTACATGTTCATGCACGCCGCCTGGTGGCCCGAGCCCCACGCGCGGCGGCTGGTCAACCTGGGCGGGCCCCTCCGGTGGACGGCGGCCCACCCCCTGCTGAAGCTGCTGAGCGTCGCGCCCCCGCTGTGGGGGGCCCTGCCGGTGCGCAACCTGCGCCCGCTGGCCCGCGCGGGCCTGCCCCTCGCGGCGAAGATCCCCGGCCTGCTGCACATGTACCTGCACCCGGCCATCTGCGATCTGAGCGAGCCGGGCGAGCTGTGCCGCACCGTCGACGATCCCAGCCCCACGGTGAACCGGCAGCTCGCCCGCTGGATGGCCGACGGCGATCTGCGCCTGGGCACCCGCAACCTGACCGCGGCGGTCAGCGCGCTCACCCACCCGCTGCTGACGGTGGTGGCCAACGCCGACGGCGTGGTGCCCGAAGACACCGTGTGCTCGGCGCACAACGTCATGACCGGCTCGACGAACCGGCGCATCGTCTACGCGGGCACCGCCAGCACGCCCATGGCGCACGCTGATCTGTTCATCAGTGATCCGGCCCCGGCGGCGGTGTTTGCGCCCATCGCCGAGTGGCTGGCCGCGCCCGCCTGAGCCCGCGCCCGCCTGAGCCTCAGCCGGCCGACAGCCGGCGCTCCATGAACGCCAGCAGCGTCCGCGCACGGGCCGGCCAGGTCAGCGCCTCGCTGGTCTCGGCCGCAGCGGCGGCCAGCGCGTCCCGCTCCGCCGGCGCCGCCACCAGCCGCGCCACGGCGTCCGCCAGCGCGCCCGCGTCGTCCGGGGGGACCAGCACGCTGTTGTGCCCGTCCCGCAGCAGCTCCTGTGCGTCCGGTAGCGCCCCCGCGATGATGGCGCGGTGGGCCGCGAGGTAGGTGAAGAGCTTGATGGGCAGCACCGTGGTCCCGAACTGCTTGAGCGGCGCCGCGCTCGGCGGCACCACCAGCATGTCGGCCGCCTGCAGGGTGTGCACCAGCTGAGGCCCGGTGAGGTAGCCCGTGCAGGTCACGTTGGGCAGCCGGCGCGCCCGCGCCACATACGGCTGCGCCTCCTCGGTGTCGTCCGCTCCCGCCAGGATCCACTGCGCCTGCGGCGTACGCTCGGCGGCGTCCAGCAACAGATCCGTGCTCTTCCGCGGCGAGATGCGCCCGGTGTAGACCACCGTGGGGGCCTCGGGCAGCCCCAGGATCGCCCGGGCCTCTGGCGCCGACAGGCGCTCGGCGAAGGCCGCCGGATCGAACCCGTTGTACACCGTCTCCACGCGATCGCTGGGCAGCCCGTCGGCGATGAACGCCTGCCGCGCCAGCTCGCTGTGGGTGGCGATCCCCACGAAGCGGGGCTGACGGCCGAGCCACCGAAACGGCGGCCCCGACCACTTGAACTGCTGCGTCAGCGGCCGGTACGTCTCGAACATGACCCAGCGCCGCGCCGCCAGGAGCGGCACGATGGGCGCCAGCGTGCGGGTGTACACGAGGTCGTAGGGCCGGCTCAGCGCGGCCGCCGTGCCCACCAGCCCATGCGCGACCTTGATGGGCGGCCGCGCCGACGCGACGTGGCTCGGCAGCGGCCGCAGGCCGAACGCGCAGGGCACGTGGTAGTGCCCCTCGAGCACTGCCCGCCACGCCGCGGGGCTCCGGCGGGCCCCCGGTCGCTCCGGGAACAGCATATCCACCGTGGCGCCCTCGCGGTGCAGCGCAGACAGGGTCTGCACGATCTGCACGCCGCTGGCGTCGCGGTTGGGGAAGGTCTCGTCGGTGAGATAGGCGATGCGCACCGGCACCTCCGAAGGTCGCGGGCTGAAGGTGGCGGAGCGGCACGCCGCGCGGCGTTACTCGAACTCGACCTCGAGCACCTCGTACTCGCGCACGCCGCCCGGGGTGTGCACCTTCACGGTGTCGTCCACCCGCTTGCCGATCAGGGCGCGGGCGATGGGCGAGGACACCGAGATGCGCCCCCGCTTGAGGTCCGTCTCGACCTCGCCCACCAGGGTGAGCCGCTGCTCCTCGTCGGTGTTGGTGTCGAGGAGCGTCACCGTCGCGCCGAACACCACCCGATCCCCCGACAGCTTGGTGGTGTCGATGACCTCGGCCCGCGCCAGCTTGTCCTCAAGCTCGCGGATGTTGGCCTCGAGCATCCCCTGCTTCTCCTTCGCGGCGTCGTAGTCCGCGTTCTCACGCAGATCGCCGTGGGCCCGCGCGATCTCGATCTCCTGCGCGACGGCGCGCCGGTCCAGGGTCTTGAGCTTCTTGAGCTCACCCTTCAGGCGCTCGTACCCCGCCAACGTCACGGGCATGCGCTCCATGCTGTCTCCTCTCTCTCCGGCTGCCGCTCGCGAAGCGCCAGCGGGATGCACGTGAGCCGCGGCGCGGCTCAGGCGTGATAGTCCTGGATCGCCTTGACGGCCGTGGGGCCGCGGTGCAGGCGCTCGATGGCCTCCACCGCCGCGCGCGCGCCGGCCAGCGTGGTGAAGTACGGGATGCCATGGCGCAGGGCCGCCTGTCGCAGCCCCACCGAGCGCTCGATGAGGCTCCGATCGTGGGTGGTGCAGAACACCAACTGCACGCGGCCCTCGCGGATGGCCCGCACGGTGTGATCGCCGCCCTCGTGCTCCTTGGTCACGCCGGACGCCTCGACGCCGACCGCGGCGAGCCGCACCCGGGTCCCCTCGGTGGCCATCAGCGTGTAGCCCGCCGCCTGGAGCCGCGGCGCCAGGGCGACGAAGCCGTCCTTGTCGTGGTCGTCGGCCGAGAGCAGCACGCAGCCCGTGGCCGGCAGGGCGTTGCCGGCGGCCAGCTGACCCTTCAGGAAGGCCGTCGGGAAGTCGTCGGCGATGCCCATGACCTCGCCCGTCGACTTCATCTCGGGGCCGAGGATGATGTCGACGTCCTCAAAGCGCGCGAAGGGGAAGACCGACTCCTTCACCGCGACGTGCTTGGGCGTGACCTCGGCCGTGAAGCCGATCTGGGCCAGCGTCTCGCCGGCCATGACGCGGGCACCGTACTTGGCCAGCGCGTGGCCGATGGTCTTCGACACGAAGGGGATCGTGCGGCTGGCGCGGGGGTTGACCTCGAGCACGAAGATCTCGGTCTCGCCGTCGGCGCCCGGACGCAGGGCGTACTGCACGTTCATCAGCCCCACCACCCCCAGGGCCTTGGCCAGGGCGCGGGTCTGCTCGATGACCTCGGCGACCACCGGCGCGGCCACGTCGTACGGCGGCAGGCTGCAGGCGGAGTCACCGGAGTGCACCCCCGCCTCCTCGACGTGCTGCATGACGCCGCCGACCACCGCCAGCGTGCCATCCGAGATGCAGTCCACGTCCAGCTCGGTGGCGCCGCCCACGAACTGATCCAACAAGATCGGGTGATCGGGGCTGACCTTCACGGCCTCACGGATGTAGCGGCGCAGGCCGGTGTCGTCGGCCACCACCTCCATGGCCCGGCCCCCCAGCACGTAGGACGGGCGCACCACCAGCGGGTAGCCCACCCGAGCCGCCACCGTGAGGGCCTCGTCCAGGCTGCGCGCGACGCCGTTCTCGGGCTGCCGCAGGCCCAGCTCGGACAGCAGCTTCTGGAAGCGCTCGCGATCCTCGGCCAGGTCGATGGCGTCCGGCGGCGTCCCCAGGATCGGCACCCCCGCCGCCTCCAAGGCCACCGCCAGCTTGAGCGGGGTCTGCCCGCCGTACTGCACGATGACGCCCTCGGGCTGCTCCCGGCGTTGGTGAGCAACCTCGAGCGGGCGGGCTACCACCGTCCGTGGGCGGTGCAGTCGGCGGCGATCCCCCCGGCCATCGCGGGGCGGGACGTCATCGGGCTCGCGCCCACCGGTCGCGGCAAGACCGTCGCGTTCGCCGCCCCGATCGTGGACGCGATCGTGCGGGACACCATCGCCCGCTCGCCCCGCGGACGCGAGCGTCGCCGGGCCCCGCTGCCGTCGGCCGAGCGACTGCGCGGTCTGATCCTCTGTCCGACCCGCGAACTGGCCATGCAGGTCGCCCGCGAGGTCGAGATGCTCGCCACCGGCACGCGGCACCACGTCGTGGTCGCCTACGGCAAGGTGTCGATCAACCCGCAGATCGCCGAGATCCGCGCCGGGTGCGATCTGCTGGTCGCCACGCCCGGGCGACTGCGCGAACTCATCAGTGCCGACGCGCTGACGCTGGCCCACGTCGCCCACGTGGCGGTGGACGAGGTCGACCGGATGCTGGACATGGGCTTCCTGCCGCAGGTGCGGTGGCTGCTCGAGCGGCTCCCGGAGAAGCGTCGGACGAGCCTGTTCACGGCCACGCTGCCGCCGGCCGCGGCCGAGCTGGCCGAGACCTTCCTCACGGATCCCGAGACGATCGAGGCCG
>JAUHVS010000405.1 GCA_030424955.1 bacterium
TGCCGCTCGCCGCCCAGTAGCCGAGCACGGCGAGCGCGAGCACGATGCAGAGGGCTGCGGCGGGCTTCACTTGGCGATCCCGCGGAGCGAGACCTTGACGTCGATGGTCTCGCCGACCTTCACGATACCGCGCTCAACGCGGCCAGTCGCGACCGTGCCGCGGCCAGCGATCGAGAACACGTCCTCGACCGGCATCAGGAAGGGCTTGTCGATGGCGCGCTCCGGCTGGGGCACGTAGCTGTCGACAGCGGCCATGAGCTCGAGCACCGACTTGACGCCGGACTCCTCACCCTCAAGAGCGCGCAGAGCGGAGCCGATGATGACCGGACCCTCCTCGTCGAACTCCTGCTTGGCGAGCTCCTCACGGACCTCCATCTCGACCAGCTCGAGGAGCTCCTCATCGTCGACCATGTCGGCCTTGTTGAGGAAGACCACGATGGCCGGGACGCCAACCTGACGCGCCAGAAGGATGTGCTCCTTCGTCTGCGGCATGGGGCCGTCAGCCGCCGACACGACCAGGATGGCGCCGTCCATCTGGGCGGCGCCGGTGATCATGTTCTTGACGTAGTCGGCGTGCCCCGGGCAGTCGACGTGAGCGTAGTGCCGGTTTTCGGTCTCGTACTCGACGTGAGCGGTGGCAATGGTGATGCCACGCTCGCGCTCCTCAGGCGCGTTGTCGATGGCGTCGAACGCCTGGAACACGGCGCCGCCCGACTCCGCCAGCACCTTGGTGATGGCGGCGGTGAGGGTGGTCTTGCCGTGGTCGACGTGCCCGATGGTCCCCACGTTGCAGTGGGGCTTCGTCCGGACGAACTTCTCCTTGGCCATCTCTGAGATCTCCTGAAGCTATATCGCCCTGGCGCTCTTGCGCCGGGCACCGCCGTCCATTAAGAGCCGACGACCGGACTTGAACCGGTGACCCCGTCCTTACCAAGGACGTGCTCTACCTACTGAGCTACGCCGGCATGAGGCCAAGGCCGAAACGGCCTCAACCCCGCGAAACCTAAGCAAAATTGAGCGGGAGACGGGGTTCGAACCCGCGACATTCAGCTTGGAAGGCTGACGCTCTGCCAGCTGAGCTACTCCCGCACATGACCCCGAAGAGCCTGAGCGAATGGAGGGGGCAGGATTCGAACCTGCGAAGGTAATACCGCCAGATTTACAGTCTGGTCCCTTTGGCCGCTCGGGAACCCCTCCAAAGGGCTCACTCAATTTCAACCCCTGACACGTGAGCTGACGAAGGGACTTGAACCCCCAACCTGCTGATTACAAATCAGCTGCTCTACCAATTGAGCTACGCCAGCGTTCGGCGGCGGACCCTAGCAGAGCACACGGTCGGGAACAAGCCTTGAGGAGGTCCATGCCCTCCCGTCACTCGCACCAGAGTGCGGCGGTTTATAGGGCAGCCCTTTTCGTGGGTCAAGGGCCTTCGGGAACTTTTTTCGACGTCAGGCCCTCGAGGCTACGAGAGGCTGCCACGATTGATTTCGTAGAGGATGATCGAGGCTGCGACAGAGGCGTTCAGGCTCTCCGTCAGGCCGCTCATGGGGATGCGAACGTGGAGGTCGCAGAGCTCTCGCGTCAGCCGCCGCAGGCCAGGGCCCTCGGCGCCAATGACCAGGACGATGGGGCCAGACAGGTCGGCCTGGTGAAGGGCCTCCCCCTCCATGTCGGCACCGACCACTCGATAGCCCGCCTGCTTGGCTTCGCGGAGGGCTCGGGCGAGGTTGGTCTCGATGGCGACCGGGATGATCTCGGAGGCGCCCGCCGAGGTTCGACTGACAACCGGCCCAGGGCGCGCACAGCGGTTCCTCGTGACCAAGGCGCCGCGAGCCCCGAAGGCCTCAGCGCTGCGTAGGCTTGCGCCCAGGTTGCGCGGGTCCGTCACCTGGTCGAAGGCGACCAGCAGGCCCTCTGCAGGGGCGAGGAGGTCGGCCCACGGCGTGAAGTCGAGGGGCGCCACCTCGGCCACGACCCCCTGATGCCTCAGCCCGTCGGCCAGCTTGTCGAGGCGTGGCGTCGGCGCTTCCCTGAGGTCGAGCTCTGCCGCCTCAGCTGCGGCCTTGATGCGCCGTCGGGTGCCTGAGTCCTGGTCGGAGAGCCAGATGCGTCGGATGCGCTCAGGCGTACGGAGCAGCGCCTCGACGGCCCGAGGCCCGGTGACGATCGCAGAGGCCTGGGATCGGTCGTCGTCGTTTGGCGTGCGCTTCATGACAGGGCTCCATGCAGGGCGGTGAGGGCCGCATCCGGATCGGTGGCGGCGGTGACCGTGCGCCCTACGACGAGCAGGTCGGCGCCCAGGCGGATGGCCGTCGCCGGATCGGCGACCCGTGTCTGGTCATGGCTCGCCGCACCAGGCAGGCGAATGCCGGGCGTCACGACGAGGCAGTCAGGGCCAACAATCGGGCGCAGGCGGGCGACCTCGTGGGGGCTGCACACGAGGCCTGCGATGGCGCACCGCGCGAGCAAGCGTGCACGGGCCTCGACCGCCTCTTCGACCGAGGGGCGGCAGCCCACCGCGGCGAGGTCGGCCGGTCCCAGGCTGGTCAGCACCGTCACGGCGAGCAGCTGCAGGGCCGTCCCATCGGCCGAAGCCCCGGCTGCACGGAGCATCTGCTCTCCCCCGCTCGCGTGCACGGTCAGGAGGTCGACGCCCAGCGCGGCGATCCGGGCGGTGGCCTTGGCGACGGTGTTGGGGATGTCGTGGAGTTTGAGGTCCAGGAAGATCCTCGGCGCTCCGGCGGCACGCACGGCGTCCACAAGGCGCGGCCCGTGGGCGCAGAAGGCTTGGAGGCCCACCTTGTAGGTGCCGATGCGGCCTGCTGTGCGCCTGACCCACTCGACGGCGGTCGCCTGATCGTCGAAGTCGAGGGCCAGGCACAGCCGGTCAGCCGGGCTCAACGCAAGTGCTCAGCAACGAACGCGGAGACCTGGTCGATCGCGACATCGCGCTTCTCGCCGGTGGCCCTGAGCTTCACTTCCACTTCACCGTTCGCGAGCCCACGGCCACCGATGGCGATGATGATGGGCGAGCCGATGAGCTCGGCGTCGTTGAACTTCGAGCCGGCCCGCTCCTTGCGGTCGTCCAGCAGCACGTCGACGCCAGCGCCCCGGAGCGTCTCGTACAGGCGCTCGGCGGCTTGCACGACGTCGTCCTTGTTCATCTGGAGCGGGAGGATGGCGACGGTGTACGGGGCCAAGGCGATGGGCCAGCGGATCCCGTTGTCGTCATGGTGCTGCTCGATGGCGGCGGCCATGATGCGCGAGATGCCGATGCCGTAGCAGCCCATGACCATGGCAGTGTCCTTGCCCTCTTCGTCGAGGAACATGCAGCGCATGGCGTCGGAGTACTTGGTGCCCAGGTAGAAGACGTGGCCGACCTCGATGCCGCGGAAGGCGCGCAGCTCGCCCGAGCACCGGGGGCACGCGTCGCCGTCCTGCGCGAAGCGGAGGTCCGCGAAGGTGGCCTGGTAGTCGCGGCCCGCCTGCACGTTCGCCAGGTGAGCGTCGACGAGGTTGGCGCCCGTGACGCCCCCGTCCAGCCCGGCGACGGCGTGGTCGGCGACGATCGCCTTCACGCCGGTCAGCCCGACGGGGCCTGCGAAACCAATGGGCGCGTTGGTCTGCTGCTTGACGCGCTTCTCGTCGGCCAGCGACACGACGGCCGCCCCCAGGTGCTTGCGGAGCTTGATCTCGTTGAGCTCGTGGTCGCCCCGCAGCAGGACCGCGTAGAGCTCATCGTCCGCTTCGACGATGAGGGTCTTCACGAGCTTGGCGGCAGGCAGCCCAAGGAAGGCGCTGACGTCTTCGATGCTGCGCTTGCCCGGGGTGGCGACGGTCTCGACCGAGGGGACCGAGGCGGGCTCGCCTGCGGCGGGCGCAGGCACCTCTGCCTGCTCGATGTTGGCCGCGTACCCGCAGTGGGTGCACGCCACCATGGCGTCCTCGCCGGTCTCGGCGAGCACCTGAAACTCGTGGGAACGCGACCCGCCGATGGCGCCCGAGTCCGCCTCAACGGCGCGGAAGTCGAGGCCGCAGCGCGCAAAGATGCGCTCGTAGGCCGCGTACATCTGGTCGTAGCTCTCGAGGGCCGCCGCCTCGCTCACGTCGAAGGAGTAGGCGTCCTTCATGAGGAACTCGCGGCCACGCATGAGGCCGGCGCGCGGGCGGATCTCGTCTCGGAACTTGGTCTGGATCTGGTACAGGTTCAGGGGCAGCGCGCGCCAGGAGCGCACGTCTCGACGGACGAGATCGACGATGACCTCTTCGTGGGTCGGCCCGAGGCAGAACTCCCCGCCTCGGCGATCCTTCAGGCGCAGCAGCTCCGGCCCGTAGAAGCCCCAACGGCCCGACTCCTCCCAGATCTCGGCGGGCTGCACCATGGGCAGCCGCACCTCTTGGCAGCCCACCGCGTCCAGCTCTTCGCGGACGATGCGCTCGATCTTGTGGAGCACCCGATTGGCCAGCGGGAGGTAGTCATAGATGCCAGCGGCGAGCTTGCGGATGAAGCCCCCTCGGACGAGCAGCTGGTGGCTGGCCACCTCGGCGTCCTTGGGGGTCTCCTTGAGCGTCGGCGCGTGCAGGCGGGTCATGCGCATGGCGCGACTCCGTGTTCGGTTGGAACGCGGTTTCTAGCGGACCCAGCGCCGTTGAACAAGGTCGCTCAGCGCAGGGCTGTTCCCAGGCGCCACACCGTCCGGCCCGTCATGAAGGTGTCGCCAGGCTCCAGCGCCCGCGGCCCATGCAGTTTCTCCCAGGTGCCGTTGCGGCTGCCGAGGTCATCGACCCGGACGGCGTCGCCCTCGACCCTGACGACGGCGTGGGTGGCGCTCAGGTGGGTGTCGTCGGTGAAGACCAGCTCGCCGAGGTGGCGGCCCAGGCGCAGCCCCGTGGTCTTCAGGCCCACCATCTGAGTTGGCAGACCGTCGCATCCCAAGACCCGCAGCACGAAGGGGCTGTCGCTCGGGGTCCCGCCCAGCCGCCGGACGCCCGCCACCTCGCGGGCTGCGCGCTCCGTGTCAGCGGCCGCGATCTCGCAGACCTGCTCTCCGACCATGAAGCGATCCCCCGCCTTCAGGTGCACCGGGCCCCTCGCCCGCACCCAGACCCCGTTCAGGCTGTCGAGGTCCTCGACGCTGGCACCGGGGCCGTCCTGTCGAACGCGGGCGTGGCGGGGCGACAGCCACGGATCGTCCAGGCTGAGATCGACGTCCCCACTGCCAATGGTGACGGGTGTGTCGCCGAGCTCGACGACCGCGTCGTCGCCCACGTCGTGGTTCATGACGCGCAGCACCAGGCGGCGCGTGAGCTGCGGGACCGGCGGCGGCGACATCTTGCCGAGCTGGAGCTGCTCGAGCTCGTCGGTGGAGAGCACCTGCCCTGGCGCCTCGGAGCCGAGCGCGTCGGCGAGCCCCTCTACGGCGGCCGCTGCCGGAGGCGGCGCGGAGGCCTCCTCGATCGGTCGCTGTGCCGGCTCATCGGGATCGACCAGGGGCGCGGCCAGCTCCAGCAGATCGTCGACGCTCTGGTCCGTCGACTCATCAGGCAGCACGTCGACTGAGCCTTCGAAGCCGTCCATCGAGTCGTCGAGCGGGTCGTCGGCGTCGTCGAGGGGCTCCAGGTCGTCCTCGACAGCCTCAAGGGCTTCGGGCGGCAGGGACAGCGTCATCAGGTCAGCGGGCGGTGCCGAGGTCGGCGGCGGCGCCACGGCGAGCGCGGCCAGCGGCGGGCGCGACCCGGCGCGAGGGGAAGCGGCGGCCGGCGGCTCACTGCTCGACGCGCCGCCCTGAGGCACCTCGCTCGCCGGCGGCTCGCTGGGGGGCGGCTCGCTGGGGGGCATCGCCGCTCGGGGTGGCTCGCTGGGGGCTGGCGCCGCCTGCGGTGGTGCGCTCGGCTGCCCTTCGCTCGGGCCGTCGGTCG
>JAUHVS010000406.1 GCA_030424955.1 bacterium
CACTTCTACACCCTCAACCGGCCCCAGCTCACCGCCGCGATCTGCCGCCGTCTGGGCCTGCGGCCGGAAATGGAGGCCGCGGCGTGACAACTCGCTTCACCGAACCCAAGGCTGGCTCCAGGACCGGCCCCGCGCTGGTCTCCGGCGGGTTCGGGGAGCTGTCGGCGCGTGCCGGGTCGTCCTGCCTAGAGGAGCTGAACATCACCGACCCCAAGGCGGTGATCGACGTGCACCGCCGGCATCTGGACGAGGGCGCGGAGATCCTGCGCACCAATACCGGCGGGGCTTCGCCGGAGCGGCTGGACCGCTACCGCATGCATGACGAGGCGTTCATCGTCTCCTACATGGCGGCCGAACACGCCTCCAAGGCGGCACGGAGCCATGGCGGCGCCCGGCGGGTGATGGGCGTGGCCCGGGTGGAAGCCCTGGCGCCGCTGATCGGCTTCCTGCCGCTCGACCGTGTGGAGGCGGCGTCGCGCACCATGGCCTCCGGGCTGGTGGGCGGCGGCGCCGACCTGCTGCTGCTGGATGCGGGCGAGGTCTTCACGGCAGCCGGCCCGCCCCTGCGCGACGCCGCGGTCGCCGTGACCGCCGGTCGCCTCAGCTACGTTGGGCCGCAGGCTGACGCCCCTGCACCGGGACCCGAGACCGTCGTCTGCTCGCTGGGGGGCCGGCTGCTCACGCCTGGGCTCGTCGAGTGCCACACCCACCTGGTGTTCGGCGGCGATCGCGCTGCTGAGTACGCTGAGCGCGCCGCCGGCACCCCGTACCGCGACATCGCCCGCCGTGGGGGCGGCATCGCCGCGACGGTGCGGGCCACCCGCGCCGCAGATCTCGACACCCTCGTCGCCCTCGCCCGCCCGCGGCTGGACCGCTTCCTCGCCCAAGGGGTCACCACCCTGGAGGCCAAGTCCGGCTATGGGCTCGATCACGACACCGAGCTACGCATCCTGCGGGCGGTGGCCGCCCTCAACGCCAGCCACCCCATCGACCTCGTGGGCACCTTCCTCGGCGCCCACGTGGTGCCACCGGAGCACCGCGCCGCCCGCGAGGTCTACATCGACGCCCTGATCCGGCACACGCTCCCCGCTGTCGCCGAGCAGGGCCTCGCCGAGTTCTGCGACGTGTTCGTCGAGGACACCGCCTTCAGCGTGGACGAGGCGGCCCGGATCCTTGAGGCCGCCCGTGGCCTGGGGCTGCGCGCCAAGGTGCACGCCGATCAGCTCGACGAGGGGGGCGGGGCCGCGCTGGCGGCGCAGCAGCAGGCGGTGTCGGCCGACCACCTGGAGCACATCAGCGAGCCTGGCATCGCCGCCCTCGCGGCCGCCGGCACCGTCGCGGTGCTGCTGCCCGGGGCGTCCCTGTTCTTGGGCCAGGACGCGCGCCCCCCTGCCCGCCAGCTCATCGACGCCGGCGTGCCCGTCGCCCTCTCCACCGACCTGAACCCAGGCACCTGCATGACCGAGCACCTGCAGCTGATGCTGACGTTGGGGATGAGCCGGCTGGGCATGACCGCCCACGAGGTCTTGGAGGCGGTGACCTGCCACGCCGCCCAGGCCATCGGCCGGGGCGATCGCGCGGGGCGCCTGCTGGTGGGTCGCCCAGCCGATCTGGCGGTGTTCGATGTGCCCGACCACCAGCACCTGCCCTACCACTTCGGGCCGGTGCACACCTGGCGGGTCTATAAGGCGGGGGTCGAGGTCTGGCGGGCGGCCTGAGCCGCAGGTCCGGGGCGGCCAGCGCCGGGCGCGCAGCTCACCCCCGGGTCAGCCCCGCCGGCTGGCGTGCCACGCGGCCCGCAACGCCTCCACCGAGAGCAGGCCCTCCCGGTAGATGGCCAGCTGCCCAGCCGCCAGCCCCACGACGGTGCTCCCCTGCCCGGCCAGGCCGTCGCCCGGGAGCACCCCGTCCACGCCCTCCAGCCCCGCCGCGTCACACGCCGCCAGGGTCGTCGCGGCCGGCGCTCCGGTGCGGTTGGCGCTCGTGGCCACCAAGGGCGCGCGCACCTTCGCCATCAACGCCTGGGCGACGGGGTGCCCCGAGAGGCGCAGCCCCACCATGTTCGTGTCGGCGGTGACCGCGGCGGGCAGCCCCGGAAACGCCGGCACGACGATGGTGAGCGGCCCGGGCCAGAAGGCCTCGGCCAACGCCGTGAGGGGTGTCTCGATGGGCAGCCGGTGGAACGCCTCCATCGACGGGAGCATCACCGGGAGCGGGCGCCCCTCGGGGCGCGCCTTGAGCCCAACGACCCGCCGCACAGCCAGCCCGTCGTAGGCCAGGCAGCCCAGCGCGTAGCTCGTCTCGGTCGGGAACAGCACCACCCCGCCGCCCAACAGCTCCGCGGCCGCCTCATCCAGGGTCAGTCGGCTCAACATCCGCTCTGCTCCACCGCCGGCAAGTGCTCTATCAGGGCGCGCGCCATGACCGCATGCGTCGACGTGGCCGCGCGCGCCGCGTCACCTGCGCGAGCATGCCAGACCACGCCGGCCACCGCAGCCGCCCAAGGCGTCAGCCCACGGGCAAGGAGCGCGCCGACAACGCCCGCGAGCACATCTCCCGAGCCGGCCGTAGCCATCCCAGGGTTGCCGTCGGGGCAGACCCCCCGCCGACCGTCCGGTGCCCCCACCCACGTGTGCGCCCCCTTCAACACAACCACGGCCTTCGTCGCGGCCACCAGGGCGTCCAGCGCCCCCAGGCGATCGCGCTGCACATCGGCGACCGCCCACCCGAGCAGGCGCGCCGCCTCCCCGGGGTGCGGCGTGAGGACCCGCGGCCCCCCTTGCCCCAGCAGGGCCGGCGACGCGGTCAGCTGGTTGAGCGCCTCGGCGTCGACGACCGCGGGCCGGCCGATCTGCGGCAGCAGCGCCGCGAGGGTCTCCCCGGTGCGCGGCGTCGGCGCCAGGCCAGGTCCAACCACTACCGCGGCGCACCGCTCCCCCTCGGCACGCAGCCGAGCCACCTCAGCCGCCAGCGGCTCGCCCGCGTCCGTGCCAACGACGGTCATCATCTCCCACGCAGTCGCCGAGACCCCTGCGAACGCCGGCTGATCGACCGCGGCGGTCACCAGACCCGCGCCCGCCCGGAGCGCAGCCTCGGCGGCCAGGCGCGCCGCCCCCGTGCGCCCCAGCGAGCCGGCGAGCACCAGCACGTGACCCTGCCGGCCCTTGTGGGTGTTGTGCTGGGCAGGCGCCGTCGCGGCCGCCAGGTGCGCGTCCCCCAGCACCACCCGCCGGCCCCCCAGCGCCTCGACGACGCCACGGGGGATGCCGATGTCCACCACGTGCAGCCGCCCCGCGTAGGCCGGCCCGGGGTACAGCCAGTGCCCCGTCTTGCTCGCCGCGAAGGTCACCGTGCACGTCGCCTCCACCGCCGCCCCCAGCACCTGCCCGGTGAGCCCGCAGAGGCCGCTCGGCACGTCGACCGCCACCACCGGCACACCGTGCCCGTTGATCCAGGCGATCAGCTCGCGCGCCGGCCCGGACACCGGCCCGGAGAGCCCGGTCCCAAACAACGCGTCGACGAGCAGGGAGAAGTGACGGGGCGCGGGCAAGTGCGCGATGGCCGACAGATCCTCGGCGACCCACAGCGGCCAGCCGAGCCGCTGGGCGACCTGCAGGTGTACGG
The DNA here is from genome assembly GCA_030424955.1 of bacterium. Taxonomy (GTDB): domain Bacteria; phylum Myxococcota_A; class Bradymonadia; order UBA7976; family UBA1532; genus JACKDL01. Next base: position 3,625 of record JAUHVS010000406.1, read on the forward strand.
CCGCGTCAGCGCGCAGGCCGTCGGGATCCCCCAGCAGGATGATCTCGACCGCGTGGCCCCAGCTGTGCAAGTGCCGCGCCGCCGCAAGCCCGTCGCCGCCGTTGTGACCGCGCCCGCACACGATCCCGATGCGACCGCCCGCGGGCGCCAGCGCCGCCGCCTCGACCGCGATGTGCCGCGCCGCGTTCTCCATCAAGGCCAGCCCGGGCACCCCCAGCACCTCGATGGCGTGGGTGTCGACCGCCCGCATCTCAGCCGGGGTGAGCACAGCGTCTCCGTCCACGCCGCGCGGCGCGCGCCAGCGACCCACCGGCAGCCTCACATCGCCCGCTGGCGGCCACGCTCGATGGCGACCCGGAAGTCGTGCACGGCGCGCTCGATGCCCCGCAGGGTCGCCCGCGCGATACAGGCGTGCCCCACGTGGAACTCCTCGATCGCGGCCACGGCCGCCAACGCCTCAACGGCCCGCAGATCGAGCCCACCCACCACCGCGACCCGCAGCCCGAGCCGACGGGCGAGGACGGCCGCGTCCTGCAGCCGGTTGCTCTCCAGCCGGCGCTCAGCGGCCGTCCGTGCGCTCATGAACCCGGACGCCACCAGGCAGATGACCGACGCATCGAGCCGATGCAGCGCCTTGACCTGGTCGAGGTTCGGCTCGACCCGCACCGCCACCTCAACGTCTGCGTCGCGCAGGTGGTTGACGTGCTTCTTGAGCGCGTCCTTGAGCACGTGGGCGTCCAGGCCACCCAGCACGGGCGCTCCCTCCGCGCGATCCGGGATCAGGGTCACCCGATCGGGCCGCAGGTCGAAGGCGGTGGTCACCAGATCGGCGGTGGGCGCCATGCCCAGCTCGAGCTGGGTCTGGGTGCCCGCGCGCAGCAGCTGCACATCGCGCTGGAGCGCATCCCGTCGGCCCTCGTGCATGCGCAGGCCCAGCCCGTCAACGCCCGCGAGCTCGGCGAGGACCGCCACGGCCACCGCCTCGGGGGCGCGCGCGCCCTCGCGCAGCTGCCGGAAGCCCACCACCGTGTCCAAGTGCAAATGCAGCCGTGCGTCCATCCAGTGCTACCTCAGCTCGTCTTCAAGGGTGTCCGCGATCCGCTGCGCCGCGGCATCGGTGGTGGCCTGATCGGGCCCCTCCACCATCACCCGCGCCAGCTTCTGGGTCCCTGAGTACCGCACCAGCACCCGCCCGTCGTCGCCCAGGGCGGCCTCGACCGCCTGAATCGCCGCCTGCGTCCGCGCCAGGGTCTCGAGGGGCCGCTTCTGACTCACGGCCACGTTCAGCAGCACCTGCGGGTAGCGGCGCATGCACGCCGCCAGCGTCGAGAGCGGCGCGCCCACGCGGCGGGCGATCCCGAGCACCGCGAGGGCGGTCACCAGGCCATCGCCGGTGGTGGCGTAGTCGTGCAGGATCACGTGGCCGGACTGCTCGCCGCCCAGGCTCAGCCCGCCCGCACGCATCCGCTCTACCACGTAGCGATCGCCCACCCCCACTCGGATGACCTTGCCGCCCGCCTCGCGCACCGCGCGATCGAGGCCCAGGTTGCTCATCACCGTCGCGACCAGGGTGTTCTCGGCCAGCTCTCCGCGCTCGATCATGTGCCGAGCGAGGAGGGCAAGCACCTGATCGCCGTCCACGACCGCGCCGCACTCGTCCACCATGATGCAGCGATCGGCGTCCCCGTCGAGGGTGATGCCGCAGAACGCCTTGCGCGACCGCACCACCTCGGCGGCGTAGCCCGGATGCAGCGCGCCACAGTCGGCGTTGATGTTGGTGCCGTCGGGCTCGACGCCCAGCGCGATCACCTCTGCGCCCAACTCCCGCAGCACCTCAGGCGCCACCCGGTAGGCCGCGCCGTGGGCGCAGTCCACGACGATCCGCAGGCCCTCGAGGGACAGATCCCGCGGAAACGCGGACTTCGCGAACACCGCGTAGCGCCCGGTCGCGTCGTCGATGCGGGTCGCCCGGCCGATGGCGGTCCCGATGGGCCGGTGGCCGTCGAGCTCATCGCTCCCGACCAGCGCCTCCAGGGCCGCCTCCTCGCTGTCGGGCAGCTTGTAGCCGTCCCGCCCGAAGATCTTGATCCCGTTGTCCTCAAAGGGGTTGTGGCTCGCCGAGATGACCAGGCCAGCGTCTGCGCGCATCCCCGACGTCAAGAACGCGATGCCAGGCGTGGGCAGCGGCCCGACCAGGGCCACGTCGGCCCCGGCCGACACCAGCCCGCTCGTGAGCGCCGTCTCGACCAGGTAGCCCGACTGCCGCGTGTCCTTCCCAATCAGCACCCGT
>JAUHVS010000407.1 GCA_030424955.1 bacterium
CACGGCGAACGCCTCCTTCGCGCCCACGGAGTAGACCGACCGGCCGGCCTCCGTGAACACCTTCACAAAGAAGCGCGTGGGCGTGTTCTCCACCTCGCGGGTGAAGGTGTAGGTGGGCTGGTTCTTCTCGACCTGCTTGCGGTCGAGCTGCCCGCCGAACTCGTCGTGCAGCGACACCACCGCGTTCTCCAGCCGCTCGGGGCTGTCGATCGAGAAGGTCACCACCAGCCGCCCGGGATCGGTGACGTCCACGTAGCGCCAGTCGGTGTTGTCGCCCTCGTCGCCGCTGACGGAGTCCGTCACCCCGGCCTCGTTGACGAACAGCCCCATGGCCTGATCGCGCATGGCGTCGCCGCCGCTCTGGGCGTCGTACTGCATGCCGCCGCAGCCCACCAACAGGGCGGCGCTCATCGCGGCCAGGCCGCGCGTCCAGCTGAGCTTGAGCCTCACTGCCTCACCTTGACCTGTCGGCGGTGCGCGATGGTCGACGGCTTCGCGCGCGTCTGGGCGGTCGCGAACTTGCGACCCACCTTCACGATCCGAAACGCCCCCTCGGTGGGGCCGAGCCCGGTCACGAAGCCGGTCTGGCCCACCTTGAGGCCGTCCGCCTCGCCGGCGTTCAGATACAAGATCGCCCCGCCGCCGGGGCCGTTGACCACGCGGGTGATGCGGGCGTCCACCGTGGGCCCGCTCGGCGCGGGCGCGCCCCGCCGCGTCGGGGGCGCGCGCCGCCCCGTCGGCCGGGCGCTGCGCCGCCGCTCCACGGGCCGGGGATCGCCCAGCTCGGCCAGGGGATCATCCTCCATGGCCTCGGGGATGGCGTCGTCGGTGGCCTTGTAGTCGAAGGGCTGGAACTTGGCCTCGATGGTGTAGACGCTCTTGCCCCGGTCGGTGAACAGCCGCACGAAGTGCGTGCCCGGCTCCACCTTCAGGTCCATCTTGTCCTTCTCGAGCTCAGCCGAGTGCCGCCGCGAGTCGATGAGCACCCCGAAGCGGTCGCGCACGTCGATGATCGAGCCGACGCGCTTCTGGTCCCAGTAGATCGTCAGCTCCAGGATGCCGCGCTGGCGGATCTTGAAGAACTTCCAGTCCGTGTTGTCGCCCGCCTCAGCGTCGATGTAGTCGTCGGTGAGCTTGTCGAGGAACAGCTCCTGGGCCCCGGCGCGCTCGAAGTCCTCGCCCGAGGCTGAGTCGGGTTTGACCTCGCCGCCCCCGCAGCCGGACAGCAGCGCGCACCCCCAGAGGGTGGCCAGGCACAGGACGGACATTTGAGCGGCTCGAACCACGCTTCCCCCGCGATAACAGGCCGAAATCGCTTGGCTTGGCTAGCACCCGGCTTTATCGGGTGTCAAGCCGCGCACGGCGCCCGCGCCAGCGCGCGGGCTGGGGCTGCGCCGACCTGAGCGCGCGCCCCCCGACAGTGAACGCACACCCGGCCGCTCCGATCCACCCGGGTCGCTTGCCGAGCGGCCCGAGGCGCTGGCATGCTGCCGCCCGTGGTCGAGACGGGGACCACGCTTCGACTCGGGAAGATCGCCTTCGTGCAACACCGGATCATCCGCCAGACGACCGAGTCCCTCGCCGACACCCTCGAGGACGGCGTGCGACAGATAGTCGGCCGCACCATCCAGGTCGTGACCGGGCCCCCGCTGCGCGAGAAGTTCACCCGCACCCCGGCGCTGGGCCTGTACATGTACCGCGTGGCCGTGCGCCCCCGGCGCCGCGAAGAGCAGCCCACCCTGGTGTGCCAGATCACCCCCGATGACGAGATCACCGAGTTCTATCGGGACGCCCCGATGTTGGTGAACCTCGACTACCTCGTCTCGGCCTGGGCCGACGAGGAGCCGGAGCAGCAAGAGCTGCTGGGCGCGGCCATGCGGGTGCTCATGGAGTACCCCATCCTCGAGGGCGACGCCCTCGAGGGCGACGCCTTCGATCCCGAGGAGCGCATCCCCGTGCGCCCGGTCGAAGAGCTGAGCGCCGAGTTCTTGATGAGCATGTGGCGCGGATTTGGGGAGCACCTGCGCCCCGCCGTCGGCTACACCTGTCGACTGAGGTTGGAGTCGCCGCGTCGTGGGCCTGACCTGCGCCGCGTCACATTGCGCGCCCTGGACCTCGATCCAAACTGGACGGGGCGCAGATGATCAGGCAAACCCGAGACACGAATGTCATCGGCCCTGCGAGGCCGACAGCGCACTGACAAGGAGGATCCATGGCGCCCGAGTACCTGTCCCCCGGCGTCTACGTCGAAGAGGTCTCCTACGGCAGCAAGCCAATCGAAGCAGTCGGCACCAGCACCGTGGGCTTCATCGGCGAGAGCAAGAAGGGGCCGGTCAACCAGCCGGTCTTCTGCCCGAACTGGTCCACCTTCACGAAGAACTTCGGTGACTTCGCCGAGGGCGGCCAGCTCGCGCACGCCGTCTATGGGTTCTTCAACAACGGTGGCAGCCGCTGCTTCGTGCTCAACGTCGGCCTCGGCGACGACGCCGACAAGAAGAACAGCAAGCCGGCGCGCTTCATCGGCTTCGACAAGGGCCCGGGCGAGCGCGCGGGCCTGCACGCCTTCGAGGACATCGAAGAGATCGCCATCGTCTGTGCCCCGGGCCAGACCGATCCGGCCATCCAGGACGCCGTGCTCACGCACTGCGAGAAGATGCGCTACCGCTTCGCGATCCTCGACGCCCCCGAGACCATCGAGAGCGGCGGCGTCGACAAGATCAAGAAGCCCCGCGACTCGAAGTACGGCGCGTACTACTTCCCCTGGATCAAGGTCTTCGACCCGGCCAGCGGTGGTGAGATCTTCGTGCCGCCCTCGGGCCACATGGCCGGCATCTACGCGCGCTCGGACGCCGAGCGTGGCGTGCACAAGGCGCCCGCCAACGAGATCGTCCGCGGCGCGCTCGACCTCAAGTACAACATCACCAAGGGCGAGCAGGACCTGCTCAACCCCAAGGGCATCAACTGCATCCGCAACTTCCCCAACCGGGGCATCCGGGTGTGGGGTGCGCGCACCATCTCGAGCGACCCCGAGTGGCGCTATGTGAACGTGCGCCGCCTGTTCAACATGGTGGAGCAGTCCATCGAGAACGGCACCCAGTGGGTCGTGTTCGAGCCCAACGACCAGAAGCTGTGGAAGCGGGTCAACCGCAACATCACGGCCTTCCTGCTGCGGGTCTGGCGCGACGGCGCCCTCTTCGGCGAGACGCCCGAGCAGGCGTTCTTCGTGAAGTGCGACAACGAGACCAACCCGCCCGAGGTCATCGACGCCGGGCAGCTCGTGGTCGAGATCGGCATGTGCCCGACAAAGCCTGCCGAGTTTGTTATCTTCCGGATCGGCCAGCTGCCGACCGGCGGGGACATCTCGGAGTAACACCGAGGTCCCTCCGTTCGGGGGGACTACACTTTGATGAACTGGACGGGGCTGAGCCCCGTCTCGGGCTCCTGAACGGAGGAGAGCATGGGCTTCGGCGATAACCGGCGTAAGCACGACCACATTGGTCAGTTCAATTTCCGCGTCGAGATCGACGGCGTCACCATGGCCGCCTTCAAGGCGGTCGAGGGCCTGGACAGCGAGACCGAGGTCATCGAGTACCAGGACGGCGACGACATCATCCTGCGCAAGCGTCCCGGCCGTACCAAGTACAGCAACATCACCTGCAAGCGCGGCTACACCTCCACCACGGAGCTGTGGGATTGGCGCAAGAAGGTCATGGAGGGCAAGGTCGAGCGCAAGAGCGGCTCGATCATCCTGCTGAACGACAACGGCGACGAGGTCATGCGCTACAACTTCTTCGAGGCGTGGCCCTGCAAGTGGAAGGGCTTCAGCCTGGACGGCAAGGGCACCGACGTCGCCGTCGAGGAGCTCGAGTTCGTGGTGGAGCGCTGGGAGCGCATCCAGGGCGGCGCCTGATTCAGTCCCGCTTCGGCGACCTGAGCACTTGCTGAGCGGCCGGTCTGGCCGGCCCCTCCCGTGACCCCCCGAGCAGCCTCGGGAGATCACGGGCGGCGCCGGCGGATCGGCCGTTTTCGTATCTTCCGCGCCCTTCACGGGCCGACCTGAACCCCGCTTCAGTTGGGTAAAGATGGCTTTTCAGACCGAATTTCCGTTCACGCTGCCCAAGGGTTTTGTCGACCAGGACGGCAACGTGCACCGGGACGGCGTGATGCGCCTGGCCACGGCCAAGGACGAGATCGCGCCCCTCCAGGACTACCGGGTGCAGCAGAACCGCGCCTACCTGGTGATCATCCTGCTCAGCCGGGTGATCATCAAGATGGGCTCGCTGAGCAGCGTGAACCCGAGCGTCATCGAGGGCCTGTTCTCGTCCGACCTCGCGTACCTCCAGGAGTTCTACCGGCGGGTGAACGAGGAGGGCTCGGCCAAGGTCAAGACCGCCTGTCCCGCGTGCGGCCACAACTACGAGGTCGACCTGGGGGTGGACCTGGGGGAATCGTAAGCTACCCCCTGGAACGCATCTTCCAGGAGGTAGCCTACATCGCCTACCACTTCCACTGGTCGCTGGACGACGTCCTCTCGATGGAGCACCGCGAGCGGCAGCTCTGGATCAAAGAGATCTCGTCCATCAACAAGGAGATCAACGAGTCGCGCCGCTAGCGGCGTGACCACGTGATCGAGGGGTCTGATGGCCATCATCCGCTCGCCCGGGGTCTACTTCGAGCCCAGCGAACAGCGGGTCCCCCCGCTCGCCTTGGGGCGCACCGGCGTGCCGGTGTTCCTGGGCATCACCCGGCGGGGGCCGCTGGACGCCCCCGTCCGCATCGCCAGTGAGGCGCGCTTCGTCGAGATCTTCGGCGAGCCCGTCGCGCACAGCTACCTGGCGGCGGCGGTGGCGGGGTTCTTCGACAACGGGGGCGAGAGCTGCTTCGTGCTGCGCATCGCGCGGATCGACCGCCGCGGGGACGCCCAGGTCGAGGTGGCCGAGACCGCCCACGCGATGCTGGCCGACCGCGCCGGCCGCCCGACCCTCACCGTCGCCGCCCAGGACCCCGGGGCCTGGGGCAACGGCCTGTCGGTGGCCGTCGAGGCGAGCGAGCCGGTCAGCACCTTCCTCACCCGGGACGCCGATGCGGGCGACCACCGGATCACCGTCAAGAGCACCCACGGCCTGAGCCCCGGGGCCGTCATCCAGCTCCACACGCCGGAGGCCGAGCACTACACGCTGGTGCGCCAGGTCGAGGCCCGCACCGTCGAGCTCGAGGCGCCCCTGCCCTGCAGCTTCGCGTCGGCGCGGCCCACCTACGTCACGGCCCACGGCTTCGACCTGCGGGTGTGGAACCTCGAGCGCCAGGAGCGCTTCCGCGGCCTCGCGCTGTCGGGCCGCTCGCCGCGCTTCGCGGTGCGCATGGTCAACGAGCAGAGCCGGCTGATCCGGCTCGAGGCCCTGCTGCCCGAGACGCCCGCGGCGCAGTCGCTGCCGGCGCCCATCGACGGGGTGGCGCTGGACGGGGGGGCCGACGGCCTCGACCGCCTGGGGCCCGCCGACTTCATCGGCCACGACCGCGGCCCGGGCAACCGCCGCGGGCTGATGAGCCTCGCCGACAACCACGAGATCGACCTCGTGTGCATGCCCGATCTCATGGCGGCCTGGGAGCAGAGCCAGGCCCTGCTGGCCGAGGAGGGCCCGGACGCCCGCGTGGGCTTCAAGAAGGCCCGCGACATCGAGATCGTGCAGGACGCCGCCATCGCCCTGTGCGAGCGCTCCGAGAACCGCTTCGCGCTGCTCGACATGCCGCGCGATCTGCCGGGCATGCGGCCGGGCAACGAGCACGAGGCGGCCCTGCGCTGGCGGCAGCAGTTCGACTCCGCCCACGCCGCGCTCTACTTCCCCTGGCTGGTGGTGCTCGACCCGGGCCGCCGCGCCGTGCCCCCCTGCGGACACATCGCGGGCCTCAT
>JAUHVS010000408.1 GCA_030424955.1 bacterium
GCCGCCACCTACGGGCTGGCCGCGCTGCACAAGCTGAACCGCCAGTTCTTCGATCCCGCGGTGTCGTGCGCCACCCACGCCTGGGCGGTGATGGCCGAGCGCTGGCCGGTGCTCCCCGAGGCCCCCGGGTTCGCCCCCGCCCTGGCCTACGCGGTGGTCGCCGTCGAGATCGCCCTCGCCGTGGGCGCCTGGCGGCGGCGGGCCTGGGTCTGGCCCCTGGCGCTGGGCTTCCACCTGCCCCTCACCGCCACCCTGGCGCCGGCCTTCGAGGCGGTGATGCTGGGGGGCCTGGCCGCGAGCCTGACCCCGCGGCAGCGGGCGCGGTGGCGGCGGGCGTGGCGCACCCGGCGGGGCTGGATCGTCGCGGGCGCCCTGGCCGTGGGCGCGCTGGACGTCGCCTTCACCGGCGGCGTGCCCAGCGTGGCGGTGCTGCTCAAGCTGATGGTCAACGGCGGGCTGCTGGTGGCCGCCACCCTCGCCCTGGCGCCCGCGCGGCCCGCCCGCACCCGGCTGCCGCTGGCGGGCAAGGCGGTGCTGGCGCTGTGGCTGTTCAACGGCCTCACGCCCTACCTGGGCCTGCAGTACCAGCACAGCGCAGCCATGCTCTCGAACCTGCGGGTGGACGATCCCTGCCACAACAGCTGGGTGGTGCCGCGGGCGCTGCGGGGGCCCGATCCCTACCTGCGCATCGACGCGGCGCGCTTCGGCCCGCCCACGGCCCCCGACGCGCGGCCGACCCGGTCGGCGGTGCTGCGAGACACGCTTTGGCATGTGTCGGCGCTGCACACCATGCGCCGCAACTGGTGCGTGCCGGCCCTGCGGCCCATCGCCCTGGCGGGCACCTGGCGGCAGGCGCCCTTCGCGATCCCGGATCTGTGCGCGGCGGACTGGCTGTCGCACCTGCCCGGCGCGGCCGCGTGGCCGGCGGGGCTACAGCTGTTTCAGAAGAACCTGCGCCGGCGCTGCGACGCGCCCTGCGTGCACTGAGCCGGGCGGGCGCTGAGCCCGGCGGGCGGCGCCCCGCTCAGGTGCGCTCGATGCCCAGGCTCTTGAGCTTCTTGTGCAGGTTGGTGCGCTCCAGCCCCAGGGTGTCGGCGGTGCGGCTGATGTTCCAGTCGTTGGCGATGAGCCGCGCCACGAGCAGCTCGCGCTCCGCGGCCTCGCGGAAGTCCTTGAGGGTGCCCGTCTCGAAGAGCGCCGTGGTCTCGCCCCCCACCGCGCTGCCCCCCGCGCCGAAGGCGGGCGGCAGATCCGCCAGGCCGATCACCGGCCCCGACAGGATCACCAGCCGCTCGACCATGTTGCGCAGCTCGCGCACGTTGCCCGGCCAGGGGTGCTGGGCCAGCCGCTTGATGACCTCGGGCTCGATGCGCCGGGCCTTGAAGTCGTTCTCGGCGCACACCTCGCGCAGGAAGTGGTCGGTGAGCTCGGCGATGTCTTCGCGGCGCTCCCGCAGCGGCGGCGACACCAGCGGCACGACGTTCAAACGGAAGTACAGGTCCTCGCGGAACTGCCCCGCGCGCACCTCGGCCTCCAGATCCTTGTTGGTGGCCGCCAGCACCCGCACGTTGACCTCGACGGGCCGCTCGCCGCCCACCCGGATCAGCTCGCCGGTCTGCAGCACCCGCAGCACCTTCGCCTGCGCCGACAGGCTCATGTCGCCGATCTCGTCGAGGAACAGCGTGCCGGTGTCGGCCAGCTCGAAGTGCCCCCGCCGGCGGCCCACGGCGCTGGTGAAGGCGCCCTTCTCGTGGCCAAACAGCGTGGACTCGATGAGCTCGTCGGGGATCGCCGCGCAGTTGACCTTCTGGAAGGGCCGATCGGCGCGGTCGGACTGCTCGTGCACCGCCCGGGCGATGAGCTCCTTGCCCGTGCCCGACTCGCCGGTGATCAGCACCCGCCCCCGGGTCGGGGCCACCTTCACGATCTGGGCGCGCAGGCGCTGCATCACCGGGCTGTCGCCCAGCAGCAGCCGCCGCCCCGCCGGGGCCTGCCCCGCCACGTGCTGCAGCCGCTCGATCTCGTACTGGTCGCGGCGCTTGCGCACGCAGTTGCGCATGGTGAGCAGCACCCGCTCGCGGCCCAGGGGCTTCTCGATGAAGTCGAAGGCGCCCAGGCGGGTGGCCTCCACGGCGTCCTGGATCGAGGCGTGCCCGCTGATCATCACCACCGGCAGGCCGGGGTCCTCGGCGACGATGGCCTGCAGGGCCTTCAGGCCGTCCATGCCGGGCAGGCACACGTCCAGCAGCACGGCGTCCACCCGCCGGCGGGCCAGCAGGTCGAGGCCGGCCTCGGCCGTCTCGGCGAGCAGCACATCGAACCCCTCGCCCTCCAGCACCAGGGCCAGGGTGCGGCGGATGTTCTTCTCGTCATCCACCACGAGGATGGTGCCGGTGACCTCGGCGTGCACGGTGAGCCTCCGCTCGATTGGGGTGGGCATGTTGCGCGCCCCCCGTCAGGTTGATGGCCGCGGCGGCGCTGGTTTGCGCGTCGCACCGCCCCGACCCTAAGATGCGCCGCTTTTTGGCGTCAACGCGACGGAGGACCTGCCCATGCTGCGCCCCACGGCGCTGAGCGCGCTCGCCGCGCTCGGTCTGCTGCTGTCCCTGACGGGTGGCGCCGCCGCCCAGCTCCTCGACAGCCCGCGGGCGCAGGGCATGGGCGGCGCCGTGCGCGGCGATCCGGTGGCCGACAGCGCCCTGCTCTACAACCCCGCGGGCATGTCCCGCGCGATGATCTATCAGGCCAACGTCGCCTACCTGCGCGGCTCGGCGGCCGAGCAGAACGCCGTGTCGGTGTCGGTGGTGGACTCCAAGACCCAGCCCACCCTCGCCATGGGCGTGGCCTACGCCTACCACTTCAGCGACGGCGGGGCCCCGCAGGACGTGTCGGGCCACGACGTGCGGCTGGGCTTCTCGAGCCCCATCGTGCCGCAGAAGCTGTCCATCGGCACGACCCTGCGCTACGCGCACTTCGACCGCGAGGGCGGCGACGACTTCAAGGCCTTCACCCTGGACGCCGGCCTGCTGTTCTCGCCGGTCCCCACGGTGCACCTGGGGCTGGTGGCCCAGAACCTGGTGCCCACCGATGACGTGGCCGCCCCCCGCCGGGTGGGCGGCGGCGTCGGCGTCACCGCCGGGGTCGTGGCCTTCGACGTGGACGTGCTGGCCGATCTGGACACCGCCGAGGAGACGAAGCCCGTGGTGAACGGCGGCATGGAGGTGCTCCTCGGCGAGCGGGTGCCCCTGCGCGCGGGCTATGTGTACGAGGGCCCCACCGAGCGCCAGCTGGTGGCCTTCGGCATCGGCTTCGTCGAGAACGGCCAGGTGGGCGGCATGCAGCTCAACCTGGGCGCCCGCGTCGATCTCGATGACGCGTCGCGCTACGACATCTCCTTCGGCGTGGCGGCCTTCCTCTGATGTCGCCTCCGTCGGCGCGCAGGGGCCCGCGGGCCGGCCTGGGGCTCTGCCTCGCCGCTTTGAGCCTGTGCCTGGCCAGCGTGGCCAGCGCGACCCCGCGGGTGGCGGTGCTCGAGCTGCACGCCCCCGATCGCTTCGACGCTGCCCCCCTGCGCTTCTTGAGCGACGTGGTCCGCGGCGCCGCCGCCGAGACCCTCGGCGCCGACTTCTTCGTGCTGACCCGCGAGAACCTCGAGGCCGTGCTGCCCCCCGACGCCGATCTGGCGGACTGCGCGGGGGACTGCGAGATCACCCTGGGCCGCAAGATCGGCGCCGATCAGGTGGTGTCGGGCGAGCTGCTGCGCATCGACGGCGTGCTGGCGATCAGCCTGCAGCTGCACAGCACCCAGGACGGCCGGCTGGTGGGCCGCGAGACGGCGCGGGCGGACGCCCTGTCCAGCCTGGAGGCGCCCCTGGCCGCCGCCGCGGGCCGGCTGGTGGCGCGCCTGGCCCCGCGGCCCGCCGGGCAGGGCACGCTGGTGGTGCGCGGCACCTCGGGGCTCGAGGTGTTCATCGACGGCGTCCAGGCCGGCACCACGCCGCTCAGCCGCACCGTGGACGCCGGCGACCACCGCCTGCGGGTGGCCTCGCGCTGCCACAGCCCCATCGAGATCCCCGCCGAGGTGCGCGCCGGCGAGCGCCGGCTGGTGGATCTGTCGCCGCCGCCGCGCACCGTGCCGGTGCAGGTGGACGCGCTGGACGCCACGGGCGCCCCGGTGGCCGCCACCGTGCGGGTGGACGGCCGCCCCATCGGCGACGCGCCGGGGCCCTTCGACGTGCCCGTGTGCAGCCGCCAGATCGAGGTCATCGGGCCCCAGGACCGCTGGCGCAGCCCGCTGACCCTGTCGCCCGATGAGCCCACCCGCCTCACCGCCACCCTGGCCAGCGCCCAGCGGGCGGCCGTGCCCCAGCAGGCCCGCGAGGCCAACGGCGGCATCAGCACCGCCGGCTGGCTGTTCATCGGCGGCGCGACCTCGCTGCTGGCGGGCGTGGCCTACGCGGGCAAGAACGCCGCCGACGGCGAGGCGCTGCAGCTTGATCCCAACAACCAGGCCCTGCGGGACGCCGCCGACAACAGCTATGAGGCGTCGATGGGGCTCTACGGCCTGGGGGCGGGGCTGGTGGGGCTGAGCGTCGTGTGGTGGGCCCTGTCGGATGACGAGGATGACGACAGCGCCCTGCTGTGGGGCGCGGGCCCAGGCGGCGCGATGGTGCGGGGGCGGTTTTGAGCGCGGCCGCCTGGCGCCGCCATGGCGTGGTGGCTGCGCTGATCGGCGCGGCCCTGGGCGCGTCCGGCTGCGCTCAGTCCTCGGACGAGTGGCTGGCGGCCATCGAGCCCACCGCCGACGCCGCGCCGCCCGACGATCCGGCCGACGCCGGCGGCCCCTCGGTGGTGGCGGAGCGCGCGGCGCCGATCCCGCTGCCCACCGTGGGCGCGCCCCGGGGCCTGGCCATCGGGGCCGACACCGGCTGGACCACCGATCGCGACGACGACACCCTGGTGGCCTTCGATCGCTTCACCGGCGCCGAGCGCGGCCGCTGGCCCCTGCCTGCGCGCGGGAGCCCCGCCCTGGCCCTGTGGGAGGGCGCGCTCTACCTGGGCTTCGATGACGCCATCTGGCGGGTCCCGGTCGAGCCCCTCTCGGCGGTCCAAGCCGAGGCCATCGAGCCCGTGGACGTGGCCGTGCGCGGGCTGGTGGGGCTCGCCCTGGACGGCGACGGCCTGGTGAGCGCCGAGTCCGACGGCCTCGTGCGGCGGGACGGCGCGCGCCTCGCGCCCCGGCTGTCGCTGCGCACCGCCGCGTCGCCCGGCCGCCTGGTGCGCCGGGCCAACCGCTACCTGATGCTGGACAGCACCCCCCGCGCGCCCGGCGGCGCCTTCTCGGTGGTGCTGCGCTGGCTCGACGCCACCCAGTCGAGCGGCGCCGACACCCTGGGCCGCCTGGCCCTCCCGGTGGATGTCAGCCACTGCACCGGCCTGGCGGTGGCGGACGCGCAGCTGTTCGTGCTGGGCGCCGGCTACGGTGAAGACGTCGGCCAGATCGTGCCGCTCAGCCTGATGGGAGAGGCCCCGTGAACGTCCCTCGCCTGACCCCCGCGCTGGCCGCTGGCCTCCTGGGCGCCGGCCTGCTGTCCACCCCTGGCTGCGACGCCTTCGACGATCCCGATCTGGTGGTGCTCTACTGCACCCTGCACATGCGCATGGGTGCCGACGGGTTCGAGGCGATCAGCGGGCGTGACGACTGGGCCGCCGGCCATGTCCCCGGTGCCGGCTTCGCCGACCTCACCGGCGCCGACCTCACCGACACCAGCCTCGTCAGCGCCGACCTGCGGGGCGCCCTCCTCACCGGCGCGATCTTCACCGACGCCACCCTCACCCGCGCCGACCTGCGCGACTCACCCGCCCAACCCGCCGCGCTGACCGGCGTCGACCTCAGCGG
>JAUHVS010000409.1 GCA_030424955.1 bacterium
GACTCGGGGGCCCGGGCGACCGTGGCGGGCGCGGACTCGGGGGCCCGGGCGAGGCTGGGCGGCGCGGACTCGGGGGCCCGGGCGAGGCTGGGCGGCGCGGACTCGGGGGCCCGGGCGACCGTGGCGGGCGCGGACTCAGGGGCCGCAGGCCACGTGGCCCGCAGCAGGGCCTCGGGGGCGGTGCCGGGGCCCATCGCCCAGGCCAGGGTGTGCTCGACGAGCGGGCCCACCGCGGGCGCCGCCGGGGGCGCGCTGGGCGTGGCCTGGGCCGGGATGGCCCGCACGGTGGCCACCGACGGGGGCGGGCTGACCGAGGGCGGCTGCGCGGCGACCACGGCCGTCTGCGCGGGCGCCGCCGGCTCGTGGCGCCGGTTGGCCCACAGCAGCGCCAGCAGGCCCACCACCAGCACGGTGGCGGCCCCCACCAGCGGCCACCAGCCCATCGCCGGGCGGCTCGCCTGGGCGGGGTGGCTGGGGGTGGCGGCGGCGGGCATCGGCCGGGGCGTCGTGTCCTCGGCGGGGCTGGCGTAGGGCAGGGCCCGCGGCTCCATGCGCATGCCGCGCCACACGTTCAGGGCGGCCAGCAGCTCGGCGCGCATCTCGCCCGCCGACTGGAAGCGATCCTCGGGCTTCTTCTCGAGGCCGCGCATGATCAGGGCGACGAGCGCCTCGGGCACGTCGGGGCGGTCGATGGGCGGGGCCGGCTGGGTGCACAGCTCGCGCCACTTCTCGGTCCACGCCTCGACCTGCTGCACCGGGTCGAGCCCGCGGAAGTCGAAGGGCGGCTCGCCGGTCAGCCCGCGGTAGAGGATGACCGCGATGGAGTACAGATCGGCGCGGGCGTCCACGTTGTGGGCCCGCTCGAACTGCTCGGGCGCCATGTAGTTGTGGGTGCCCATGGCCATGCCGTGCTGGGTCAGCTCGCTGCCGTCCAGGTTGGCCAGGTTCTTGCCCAGGCCCAGGTCGATGAGCACGGGCCGGGGGGGGTGGTCGGGCCGCTGGGCGTCGTCCACCAGCATGATGTTCGCCGGCTTCAGATCGCGGTGCACCATGCCCTTGTCGTGCAGCACGCCCAGGCCGTCCAGCAGGGGCACGGTGAGCTCCACCAGGGCCCGGGCGTCGATGCGGTGCAGCACGTCGTTGAGGGAGCGGCCGGGCAGGTACTCCATCACGGCGTACATGGGCCCGTCGCGCTCCCAGCCGTGGTCGAAGATCCGCACCACGTTGGGGTGGTGCAGCTGCTCCAGCAGCTTCACCTCGCGCTCGAAGCGCTTGACCTCGATGGGCCGGCCCGTGCGCCGCAGCACCTTGACCGCGGCCGGGGCGCCGTCGGGCTGCATCTTCGAGTAGTAGACCGCGCCGAAGCTGCCGCCGCCGATGCGCCCGTGCAGGGGGTAGCGGCCGCCGTCCAGGGCGATGCCCAGCAGGTTGTCGTGGCCCAGGCCGTCTTTGCGGTGGCGCTGGTGCAGCAGCACCTTGTTGTGCGCGACGCACACCGCGGGGGCGGTGGCGATGGGCGACTCGGCGCCGCACTCGGGGCAGAACAGGCGGTCGATGCCCTCGCGCTGGGTCCAGCGCTCGCGGGCCACCCGGGCCAGCCCGGCGAACAGGCCGGTCTCGAGGGACAGGCTGTCGTCGTAGGGGTAGGCGCGATCGCCGGCGGCCTGACAGAACTCGAGGGTGGCGGCCTTCTCGTAGGCCTCTTGTGGCGTCTCGACCAGGGCGGCGCCCTTGCGGGCCAGCACCAGCAGATCGGGATCGGTGGGGCCCCACAGGGCCACCTCCATCGGGCCCACGGCCATCAGCGCGCGGGGGCGGGTGTTCCACAGCACCACCACCACGATGTCGGCGTCGCGCCAGTCCAGCGGGTTCTGCCAGGAGGGCTCGCGGCCGCCGGTCAGGGGATCGGGCCGGGGGGGGCCGCCGTCGCCCAGGATCAGGCGCACGTCGTAGCGCCAGCCGAGCTGGGTGTTGGCGCGATCCACCACCGCCACGATGCGCGCGGCATCGGCGCGCGCGTCATCGCCAACGACGACGGCGATGCGCAGCGGGACGGGGGGTGGATGATCCACGGGATTTCACCGGCCAGACGCGGAGTCGAGGCACGGTAACACGGCGCTTTCACGGAGACCAAATTGCCCGTAGGGCCCATCGACGGGCGCCCCGCGCGGCCCCACGGGGGCGCGGCAGGCGCGCTGGTGGGGGGTGCTCCGGCGCGCGGGATCGGGTACCACTGCGGCACTCGCCAAGGGAGACGCCGTGCGCCCGCTCGCCTGCCTCACCGCCTGTGTCGCGCTCGCCGCCTGTCGCGCCGAGCCCAGCCGCCCGGCTGGCCGGCCCGCCGACGCCGCGGTGCGGCCCGCGTCTGCGGCGCCCCCGGCCGCCCAGGCCCGGCCGCCCGCCGATCCGGCCCCCCTGCGGGCCATTCAGCAGCAGCTGCGCCGGGCCCACTTCCGCCGGCAGGCCCCGGTCATCGCGCCGCCCATGATCGGGCCGACCCTGCGGGCCCTGGTGCTGCCCGACACCCCGACCAAGGTGGTGGCCTTCGAGGTCAAGCGCCGCATGGCCTTCGGCCGCGTCGACGCCACCCGCCGCCAGGAGATGCTGCGCTACCTCACGGTGCTCGACCACGGCCCGCTGGTGGCGGCGCTGCGGGCGCGGCTGGTGGCCGAGGGGTGGATGGCGCCCAACGACCCGGTGGGCGGACAGTTCAGCCACCCGCAGAAGGGGGTGCTGAGCCTGCAGGTCACCGCGCAGCAAGAGGAGGCCACCGCGGTGGAGCTCACCCTGCAGGCGCCCGCCGCGGCCACCCCGCTCGAGGCCCCCGCGCGCTTCCTGTCGCAGCCGCCCCCGTGGCGCGCCGCCCAGGGCTGGCCGGGCGAGGTGGTGGGCTATGAGCTGTCGATGTTCCACGCGACGGGCAAGGGCGTGCGCCGCACGGATCTGGAGCGGCTGGCGGTGGCCCTCAAGACCGCCAAGCCCGAAAAGGTGATGGCGGATCTCGAGGCCAAGGCCGCGCGGCTGGGCTTCAAGCCCATGGGCCAGACCCCCCACGCCTTCCGCCACGCCGACGGGCGCACCCTGGGGATCGGCCCGCTGCCCGAGGGCCTGCTGGTGGTGCACCAGCGCCGCTGGGCCCGCCCGGGCCCGCCCAAGGTGACCCGCTCGCCCTCGCCGCCGGCCGCTCGGCCTGCGCCCGACCCTCAGCGGTAGTAGAGCACCGCCACGTCCACCAGCAGGTTGCAGGCGGCGTGGTACAGCGCGGGCGCCAGCACCCCGCCGCTCTTGCGGCGCAGCCACCCGAAGATGAGGCTGGGGAAGAACACCGCCAGCCGCGCCGGGTGCGGGATGGTGGCGATGTGGCCCACGGCGAACAGCGCGCTGGTCAGCAGCAGGCTCGCCACGTTCACGTCCACGCCCAGCACCCGCCGGTCGCGGCCGATGAGCCCGTCCAGCCGGGTCTGCAGGTAGCCGCGGTAGAAGACCTCTTCGGGCACCGCCACCAGCAGCAGCTGCACCAGCACCAGGTTGACCAGCCACCACCAGCCGCGCTCGGCGCGGTAGGGCATGTGGTCGGCCGCCGTCAGCGCGGTGCCCAGGCGCAGGCGCTCAGCGGGCAGGCGATCGCCGCCCGCGCGCACGTCGGCTGTGAGGGTCGCCGCCTCGGTGCGCCACACCACCAGCCCGCGGCTGCCGCCGTCCACCGTCAGCGTGTTGCCGTCCTGGCGGGCGTGGTGGCCGCCGGCGAGCAGGGTGGGGGGCGTCTCGCCGCCGATCTCGGCCTGCAGCCGCTGGCCGGCGGGCAGGCGCCACTGCAGCCGCATCTGATCGTCGGTCTCGGCGAAGAGCCGCACCTCGCCGTCCTTGAGCTCAGCCACCCGCGGGGCGTCCTGCAGGGCCACGGGCCAGCGCTCCAGGCGGGCCTCGGCGGGCGCGGCCTCGTGCTTGAGCCACACGGTCTGCCACAGGTGGAAGCCCAGCAGGTACGGCGGGAAGGTCACCGCCATCACCAGCAGCGCGGCCTTCAGGGCGCGCCAGGGGTCGCGGCGGTGGATGCCCAGATCGGCGGGATCTTCGCCCCGCCGGTGCAGCACCTCGATGGGCAGATACAAGAAGGTGCCGGCGACGACCACCAGCAGGTACGCCCGCAGCCAGCCGATGGCGCCCTGGGCCACCGTGAGGCCCACGGTCACCACCAGGGTGGCGCCGTAGAGCAGCGCGACCTCGGTCAGCTGGCGGCGGCGGCGGTCGTCGGGGGGCGTGGCCATGGGCGCGCATTGTGGGGGGCCGCCCGGCCCTGGGCAAACCCGTCGACGCCCTGGGGTGCGATTGCTATGGTCCGCCCGTGGACGGGTGGGCACTCGCAGCTGTGGTCTTGGTGTTGGTGGCGTGCGCGGCGCTCAGCGTCGCCGTGCGCCGGTGGGCGGGCACGGGCGGCCGCTTCACGAGCTCGGGCGAGCTCCGCATCATCGACCGCGCGCTGCTGACCCCCGGGGTGCACGCCCTGGTGGTCGAGATCGCGGGCCGCCGGCTGCTGCTGGCCAGCGGCCCCTCGGGGGTGCAGCTGCTGCGGCCCCTCACCCCCTCGCTCCCTGAGCCTCCCACCGCCCCGCCCGGCCCCCGGCGCGCGCCCCTGAGCGCAGACGCCCTGGCCGAGCAGGAGCGGTGGTGGCGCGACGGCCCGCTCTAGCCCCCTGGGCGCTGCCCGCGCTGGCTGCCCTCGGCTGCCTGCTGCCCGCCGTGGCGTGGGCGCAGGCCGCGCCGGCGCCCCCCGGGATCGATCCCCCCCTCGTGACCGCGACCGTGGCCCAGGACGCCCAGCGGGCCCTGGTGTGGCTGCTGGTGGGCAGCCTGGCGCCGCTGCTGGCCGTCGCGGCCACGGCCTTTGCCAAGGCCTCGATCTTATTGGGGTTGCTGCGGTCTGGCCTGGGCGCGCAGGGGGCGCTGCCCGTCGCTGTGACGACCGCCCTGGCCGCCCTGCTGACGGTGCTGGTGATGACCCCGGTGGCCCAGCAGGCGAGCGCCGCGGCCGGCCCGCTGCCCCCGGCTGACGGCGACTGGGCGGCGGCCCTGGATCGGGGCTGGCCGGCGGTCGAGGCCTTCCTGATCCGCCACACCGACGCCGACGACGCCGCGGCGATCCGGGGGGCCACCGCGGGGCTGAGCGCCCCGGCCCCCGGCCCCGCCGCACCGCCCGCTGACCCCGCGCCGGAGGGCGCCGCGCCGGGGGCCCCCGCGCCCGGGGTGGGGTCGCCGAGCCCCGCCGCGCCGTCCCCCGTGCCACCGGCCGCCGCCACGCCCAGCCGGGCCGAGCAGGTCATGGCCTTCCTCATCAGCGAGCTGGGCGCGGCCTTCGAGCTGGGCGTGCTGCTGCTGCTGCCCTTCCTCATCGTGGATCTGCTCACCGCCAACACCCTGACCACCGTGGGCTTCACCGGGCTGCCAGCGCCGGTGGTGGCCCTGCCCTTCAAGCTGCTGCTCTTCGTGGCGGCCGACGGCTGGGTGCTCTTCGCCCGGGGCTTCTTGCAGAGCTACGGCCCGTGAGCGCCGACGCCCTCGCCGTGGCGCAGCAGGGCCTGTGGCTCGCGGCCTGGCTGCTCGCGCCGGTGCTCGCCGCCGGCGCGCTCGCGGGCGTCGTGGCCGGGGCCCTGCGCGGGCTCACCGGCTGGCAGGAGGCCACCCTGAGCCACGTCAGCCGGGTGGTGCTGGTGGCCCTGGGCTGGGCGCTGGCGGCGCCCTGGATCGCCCGCTCGCTGGTGCGCTTCACCACCCTCGCCTGGGGCGGCCCGCCGTGAGCTGGGCCATCGCGGCGCGGGTGCTGGGGGCGCTGATCCCGCTGCCCCTTGGCGGCGTCGCGGCCCGGGTGGCGCTGGGGCTGGCGCTGGCGCCA
>JAUHVS010000410.1 GCA_030424955.1 bacterium
GCCAGGTTGCACACGATGGAGGTCTTGCCGACCCCGCCCTTGCCGCTGGTGATCGCGTAGGTATGCATGGCTCAGTACTCCAGACCGGGCGAAGCCATACCATCCCCCTGCCTCCGGTGCACCCCCGTCGACCCCGGCCGCCGCCGCCGAGCCGAGGCAGCGCGGCCCCGCGCTCGTCCTGGGCGCCCCGCGCAGCGCGGCCCACCGCCCGGGCGCTGGCTACCCATCAAGCAAGAGCGCGTGGGCCAGCGGGCCAGCCTGTGCGGCCGCCCAGTCCCGCCAAGGGGCCTGCCCACGGCTGATCCAGGCGACGGGCGCGGCGCCCGCCATGAGGGCCGCCCACGCCCCCCGCCGCCCGCGCTCCCCCGCGTCCAGCCCCGCCCAAGCCCACGCCGCGGGCTCGATGGGCCGCAAGGCCGCGACCGCCGCCCGCACGGCGGCGATGGGCCGCTCAAGCTGCACCGCCGCGAGCACGCGCCGGGGCCCGATCCCCTCGAACAGCGCGCCCGGCAGGTTCGCTCCATCTGCGAGAGCCGCCACCAGGATCCGCTGACCGCGGGCACGCGCCCCCTCGCGACCGCTGGCCGACAGGGCGGGCCAGCCCAACGCCGGAGCTCCCGGACCCTCGATCCCCTGCACCTCGGCACCGAACACCCGCACCTCGACGCCGTTCGCCCGCCCCTCTCCCTCCACCCGTGCCACCAAGCCCTGCAAGAGCGCGCGGTCAGCGGCGACCACGATCAACGCCACCTCGACGGGCCACGCCGCCAGCAGCGGCCCCGTCACCGAGAGGGCCGCTGCGAGCGCCGCGTGCGCGCCCCCCGCCGCTGTGGCCGCACGGCGCCAGCCGTCGACCTCATCGCGATGCAAGCCCGCCCGGAGCAGCCGCTCGGCCAGGTCATCGTCGGGTCCGACGGCAGGCGCATCTGTCTGCGAGCGGTGGGGGCCGCCGGACGCGAGCTCGACGGTGACGGTCACCGGCGCCGTGGGGCGCGCCCCGTCTCGTTCAACCGCGAGGATCGCCGCGACGCCCCCGCCTGCCTCGGCCTTCGCCAGCGCGGCGGCCAAGCTCTCCCCCTCAAAGGTCTCGACGCGTCGGATCACGGACATGGCCGCTGCGCCACCGGCGCCTCGTGCTGCGCAACAGTCTCTGCGTCAGGCCAGCTCTCGAGGAGCTCGACCCGCCCAGCGTGCACCGCCACCAGAAGCACCTGACCCTCGACCCGCAGCGCCACCACCGCCTGACCCGGCGCCAGGGCGATCTGGCCCACCGCCAGGGCCGCCCCGGATCCATCGATGCGGCGCCGACGCCACGCGGCCCACCCCGCGGCCGCCGCCAAGAGCAGCGCCACAAGGCCCCAGACGAGCCGCCAGGGCCCGGCCCCGGCCGCCGCACCTGCCCCGCCGCCCCGCTGCTCCACGGGCTCCTGCCGCGGCCCGTCGGGGTCGGGGCGGGGCACGCCGCCCTCACCCACCGGCGCTGCGCTCGGCGGCGTCCCCCCCGTCGGTGGGGCACGCGGCGTCGCCACCAGCCGCTGCGCCTCGGCCTGACCGGGTCGCTCGGCCGCAGGCGCCGCGAGCCGGACGGGGACCAGCGGCCGGGGCCACTCGCCGGCCCGCCAGCGGCGGGCAGCGTCGCCCGTCAGCGGGACATCCACCTGCAGCTGGTCGCCCACCACCCGTGCGCGAACCGCGCCCACCTGCGCTGGATCCAACGATCGCGTCAGCCGCACCCGGAGCGTGCTCCCGTTGTCTTTGCGGCGCGAGTGAAGCAGCGTCTGGCGGACCAGCGGGTGTGGCGTCTCAAGCCAGGCCCGCTCGACCCGCACCCCGTCCACGTCGGCGATCAGCAGGGTGTCCACCACCCGGGTGCGCGGTGCGGCGGCGCCGCGGGGGACGGTCAGATCGACGTGCAGGGCCTCGGCTGAGCCCCACACCGTGAACGCCGGCGGTGGGCCCGCCCACCCGGGCGTCGGCCAGCCCCCGCAGAGGAGCCAGGCGACCGCCCACCACAGGGGCAGCCCGCCGACGGGGTGCGGCCCCTGCAGGCCCCGCTCGGCCCACGTCGGCCGCTCACTCTGACCCGACAAGCTGAGTGATGCGGACGCCGAACCGCCCGTCCTCAACCACCACCTGGCCGTACGCCACGCACACGCCGCCCACCTCGAGGGACACCGGCTCACCGACGTAGCGATCCAGCGCCACCACCGAGCCCGGGCCCAGGGCCAGGAGCGCGCGCACGGGCAGCCGGGCCCGCCCGAGGACGGCGACCACCTCCACCATGACGTCACCCAGCGCCCCCATCGAGGGCGTGCGGCTCGGCGCCTCAAGCGGATCATGCAGGGCCATCCATCACCCTGCACCCCAGCCGATCACCTCGGCGCACGGGCAGCACCTGGTGGGTCGTGGTCCCCTCGACGCGCAGCGAGAAACCCTGTCCCCGTGGGCCAAGGCGAAGCACAGCGCCCACCTGCAACCCGTCCACAGTCGCCAGGGGCACCGTCGCCCGGCCGACCTCCACCGTGACCGCCAGTTCGGCACCGTGCAGCACCTTCGGCCAGTCGCGCGGCGCCGGCACCTCGCGCGCCCAGAGCCGCGCCCGCGCCTCAGCAGAGGCGCCCAGGCTCACCCGTGCATCCTGGCTGCGCCAGGCGCTGACCCAGGACAGCGGCTCAGCTGAGCCCGCGATCGGCGCGAGCGCTGGTCGCCCCCCGAGCGCGCGGGCGGCAGACACCGCGACCGCCGCGCCGCCCAGCCCCTCGACCGCCAGCGCGAGCGCCCCGACCTGGGGCACCTCGATCCAAGCAGCCCACGCCGTCTGGATCACATCGCACCGCCGCCAGTCCCCTTGGATCAACGACAGGCCCGCCAGCAAGCGCGCCTCCACCCGCGCGGGGAGCCACGCCGGTGCGAGCGCACCGAGCCGGAGCGGGATGGGCTGGGCGTGGGGGCGGGTCGACATCCCGCGCATGTTAGCGAGGCGCCAGCCAGTCAAGAAACCGCGATTCCGCAAGGGTGCCAGCGCTCTGACGCTGCGGTCCCTGGGGCCCGGCCTGAGGGCAACCGCGACCGTCATCACCGCGCTCGTGGACGCCGCCGCGCCCTGCCGGGTGCCTACGGGCAGCGCTCTGCGCCGGCTCGGCTCAGCGGCCGGGGTGCCTCACGCGCTCGCATGTGGCTGCAAGAGCCCGCGCTTCTTGAGCTTCTCGACCAGAGTCGTGCGGTTCAGCCCGAGCAGATGGGCCGCCTGGTTCTTGTTCCAGGCGGTGCGCTGGAGCGCTTGCAAGATCAGCCGCTCCTCCAGCGCCTGGAGCACTGCCCGCAAGTCCACACCATCATCTGGCAGGTCCAGCGGCAGATTCGCCTTCGGCATGCGCGGCCGCACGATCTTGGCGGGCAGATCCTCCAGCTCGACCAGCTCGTCGGCGCAGAAGACCGTGAGGCGCTCGACGACGTTCTCAAGCTCCCGCACGTTCCCGGGCCACCCGTACGCCACCAGCGCCGCCATGGCCTCATCGCTGAAGCCCGCCACCGCGCGGCGCCGGTGCGTCCCATTGCGCTCGTTGAAGAACGCGGCGAGCTTTGGCACGTCGCTGGCGCGGCCTCGCAGCGGCGGGAGCTGCAGTTCGACCACATTCAGCCGGTAGTAGAGATCCTCGCGGAAGCGACCCGCCTCGATCTCCACCTCGAGATCTCGGTTGGTGGCCGCCACCACCCGGACGTCCACCGACACTGATCGGTCGCTGCCCACCGGCTCGAAGCAGCGCTCCTGGAGCACCCGCAGCAGCTTCACTTGCAGCGCCGGGCTCATCTCAGCCACCTCATCGAGGAACACCGTCCCCCCATCGGCCAGCTCGAAGCGCCCTGGGCGGCTCTGCGATGCGCCTGTGAACGCCCCCTTCACGTGCCCAAACAGCTCGCTCTCCAGCAGCTGCGCGGGGATGGCGCCACAGTTGATCGGGACCAGGGGCCGGGCCGCGCGATCGCTCGCGGCGTGCAGCGCCTGCGCCACCAGCTCCTTCCCGGTGCCGCTCTCCCCGAGAATCAGCACCGAGCTGTCGGTGGGACCCACCCGGTCGACCACCCGAAGCACCTTGCGCATGCTCGGATGATCGCCGATGAGGGGGCGTGCGACACGAGGGCTGGCCACGGCACCCTCCTTACATGTAGGACTATGCCCGCACTGTAGGTGCGACCACTGGCGGGTGTCAATTCCTTGTCACCCTGCGCCACCGCCGGAGGCGACCGGATGAACTTCACCAAACTGCACGGGCTGGGGAACGACTTCATCCTGCTCGAGCGGCCCACCGCCCTCGGGCTGATCGATGCCCCCACTGCCAAGCGGCTGTGCGACCGCGCCACGGGTGTCGGCGCAGACGGTGTCCTCGAAGTGACCGACCACGCCGGCACCCTGACCTTGATCATCCGCAACGCTGACGGCAGCCGACCCGAGATGTGTGGCAACGGGCTGCGCTGCGTCGGGCGCTACCTGGCCAACCGTGGTCGGCTCCCGCCCGAGGGGATCACTGTCGCGACCGACGCAGGCCCCCGCCACGTCGCCGCCGACGGTGCCCTGATCACGGTGGCCATGGGCGCCGTTCGCGACCTCGGGCGCCACACGATCACGGCCGCTGGCGAACCCCTGGTCGGGCGGTGGCTCGACGTCGGCAACCCACACTTCGTCATCGAGCGGCCGGCGTCCGTGGCGGACGTCTGCCGGCTCGGACCCCTGGTGGAGCACGCCTCCACCTTCCCTGCGGGCGCCAACGTCGCCTTCGTTCAGGCAGGCCTCAACCAGATCGACGCGACGATCTGGGAGAGAGGCAGTGGCCTCACGGGCGCCTGCGGCAGCGGCGCCTGCGCCGTCGCGGTCTCGCACTGGATCGACGTCGGCGCCACGGGCCCTGTCACCGTCCACCAGCCGGGCGGCGACCTCGTGATCGACGGTCGACCCGATGCGGTGCGCATGACCGGCCCCGCCGTCGAGGTCTTCAGCGGGCAGCTCACGGATCCGGCACGACGCGACCACGGATAGCTGTAGCCCCGCCGGTCCTTCGCGGAGGGCTCAGCGAGCGAGCCACCTGGGCCTCGCGCGCTGACCGCGAGGGCCCAGCCGCGGGCAAGCAGAGGTCTTGACACTCAGGAGGAGAGACGCCGATCGACACCCTGCAAGTGCGGGCGGATCAAGGCGGCGAGCGTGGGGCAGCGGCGCCTCCGGGCCGCTGGGTGAAGTCCAGCGGCCCAGCAGGCAGCAGACTACCGGCGAATCTTGACGGCGTGCTTGACCTCGACCAGGCCGCCGTTCGGCCCGGGCACACCCCCCTTGATGAGCACGATGCTGTCGTCCTCGACGATGTCGACGACGAGCACGTTCTGCAGCGTGACGCGGGCGTTGCCGTGCTGGCCGGGCATCTTCTTGTTCTTGAACACGCGCGCAGGCGTCGTGTTGGAGCCGATCGAGCCACCGTGACGGAAGTACTCGTGCACACCGTGCGTGGCCTTGAAGCCCGCGAAGTTGTGACGCTTCATGACGCCGGTGAAGCCACGGCCCTTGCTCGTCGCGGTCACGTCGGCCTTCTCGCCGGCCTTGAACAGGTCGCTGATCTTGACCGACTGGCCCACGGTGTAGGTCTCGAGCTGCTCCGCCGAGACGCGGAACTCACGCACGTACCGCTTGACGAACTCGCGGCCGTCACGCTCCTCGATCAGCCCGCTCGCCCGGAACTGGCCCACCAGGGGCCGGGACAGACGGGACGCGCGCTGCTCGCCGAAGCCCAGGATGACGGCGTTGTAGCCGTCGCGCGCCTCAGTCCGCTTGCCGACGACGGTGTTGGCGCCGATGCGAACGGCCGTCACGGCCACCTGATCGCCGTCCGCGT
>JAUHVS010000411.1 GCA_030424955.1 bacterium
CCGGACCTTCCGCCGGGTGGTTGGGCCGTCGGTGCGGCTGGCGCCGGTGGTGAAGGCCAACGCCTATGGGCACGGGCTGTCCATCGCGGCCCGGGCCTTCGCCTCGGCCGGGGCCGACTGGCTGTGTGTGCACTCCCTGGCCGAGGGCCGGGCCGTGCGGGCCGCCGGGCTGACGCTGCCCGTGATGGTGCTGGGGCCCGTCCTGCTCGACGAGCTGGCCGAGGCCGTGGCGCTGGACCTGCGGCTGGTGGTCTACAACCACGAGACCGTCGCCCGCCTCGCGGCGCTCAACCTGCCGGCGCGGCTGCACCTCAAGATCGAGACCGGCAACCACCGCCAGGGCCTGGAGCCCGACGCCGCGCTCGCGCTCGCCGCCCAGATCGCGGGGACCCCGGGGCTGGTGTTGGAGGGGGTGTCGAGCCACTTCGCCAACATCGAGGACACCACCGATCACAGCTACGCGCGGCACCAGCTCGCGCGGTTCGAGGCCACGGTCGCGCGGCTGCGGGCGGCGGGTCACCCCGTGCCCATCCGGCACCTGGCGAACAGCGCCGCGACCCTGCTGTGGCCGGATCAGGCCTTCGAGATGGTGCGGGTGGGCCTGGCCGCCTACGGGCTGTGGCCGTCGGGCGAGACCCAGGTGGCGGCCACCTTGGCCGGGCGGCACGTAGAGCTGGTGCCGGCGCTCACCTGGAAGACCCGCGTGGCCCAGATCAAGGCGGTGCCCGAGGGGGCGTACGTCGGCTACGGCTGCAGCTACATGACCACCTACCCGACGCGGCTGGCGATCCTGCCGGTGGGCTACGCCGAGGGCTACGACCGCCAGCTGGGCAACCTGGCCCATGTGCTGGTGGGGGGGCGGCGGGCGCCGGTGCGGGGCCGGGTGTGCATGAACATCACCATGGTGGACGTGACCCACACGCCGGCGGCGGCGCTGGAGGACGAGGTGGTGCTCATGGGCCGGCAAGGGCAGGACGCGATCACCGCCGAACAGCTGGCGGCCTGGGCGGGCACCATCAACTACGAGGTGGTGGCGCGCATCAGCCCCGACGTGCCCCGGGTGGAGCAGTCCCCCGAGGCGCGGCCGGTCACGCGCTCGCCCTATCGCCCGCCGAAGGCCCCGTCGGGCGTGTAGTCCAAGGCGAGCCGGAAGCCCAGGTCATCGGCGGTGCCGTCCTCCCGCAGCCAGGCCCGCGCCGCCAGGTGGCAGCCGAGGCGGCGGGAGCGGAAGCCCCCGCCCCGGATCTCGCGCTGGCGGGGCGCCCGAGGGTGCGGGCTCTGGGTCCACTCGCGCACGCCCCCGGCGGTGTCGTGCACGCCATAGGGGCTGCAGTCCAGCGGATCGTCGACGGGGCTGGGGGCGCCACCGGTGGGGCCCTCGGCGCAGCGGCAGCGGGTGGGCTCCCAGCCGTTCCCCCAGGGGTAGCGCCGCCCGTCGGCCCCACGGGCCGCCTTCTCCCACTCCGCCCCGGTGGGCAGCCGCCAGGGCCGCTGATCCACGGCGCGGCGCCAGGCGCAGTAGGCCTCGGCGTCCCGGGCGCTGACGCCGGTGACCGGGGTGTTGGGCGGGCCCTCGGGGTACCACCGACCGTCGCGGCCCGCGAGCCAGGCGACCCCGCGGGGCACATGGGCCTGCGCGCGCGCCACGTCGCCCGCAGCGGCGACCGCCGCCAGGAACTCCGCGTATTCGCCACAGGTGACCGGCAGCCGCGCGATGAGGACGTCGGCCAGGTGCTGGCGGCTGGGCGGGGCGGCCCCCTCCACCGTGTCGGCCGTGCCCGCATGGAACGGGCCGGCGGGGATGTGCACGGTGCCGTCGGGGATGGCGCCGGGGGCGGGGAGCCGCAGCATGAACTCCGCCGTCTCCTGGCGGGTGATCTGCACGGCCAGGTGCGTGGTGCCCCCCCCGTGCTGAAGCTGCAGCCGGTAGCTGCCCATGGGCAGCGGATCGAGGGTGAGGGGCGTGACGCCGCAGGGCTCGGGGGCGCCGAGCACCAGGGCGTCGCCCCTCGGATCTGGTCCGAAGCGGGCGAGGGTCACCTGGGCGCCGGCCGGCAGGGTCAGCAGGCTCAGGGCGCCGTCGCCGATCCAGGCGGCGCGCAGGCCACCGGCCGGATCATGCCGCTCTGCCAAGGCGCGGAAGAGGTGCATCGCCGCCACGTCGCCCGCGCGCTCGGCCTCGAGGAAGCGGTACCAGGCGAGGTCCCGGAGGGCCTCGTGGGCCTCACGGCTGGTGGGCGACTCGCTCAGCACCTGCTCGAAGAGCGCGCTGGCTTGCCCGAAGGTGCGCTCCAGCTCGGCGCCCAGCGCCACCGCCTGCCGGCGGTCCGCCCACAGGGCCTCGATGTCGGCCGGGCCGTCCGCGGGCAGGCGCGCCGCGGCTCGCTCGGCCAGGCTGCGCAGGAGCCGGCGGCGGCGGCGGGCGAGCTCGCGGAAGTGTTGGCCGGTGCGGTGGGCGTCCCGCAGGCTGCGGGCGGCGGTGCGCACCTGCCGCAGCCGGGTGTGCCCCCCCGCGAGGCACGCCTCGACCTCGTCGCGCAGCTCCGTGGCGCTGCGGTAGCGCCCGCCCGGATCGCGGTCCAGGCAGCGCAGGATCACGGCCTCGAGATCGGGGGGCACGTCGGCCTCGGGCGCGGCCAGCCGCGGCGGGGTGATCTGCCCCTGGCGCACCTGCCGCAAGATGGCGTCGGTGTCGGGGCCCACCACGGGCGGGCGCAGGGTGAGCAGCTCGTAGAGGATCGCCCCCAGGGCGTAGATGTCGGTGGCCTCGTTCAGCCCGTCCACCAGGCCCATGGCCTGCTCCGGGCTCATGTAGCTGGGCGTGCCGGTGATGTGGCCCACCCGGGTGGAGAAGCGCGCCTCGTCGCGGCTGCCCTCGATGGGGTGGGGGACGTCGTCGCGCACGACCTTCGCCAGCCCCCAGTCCATCACGAAGACCTCGCCGAACTCCCCGAGCATGATGTTGGCGGGCTTCAGGTCGCGGTGGATCACGCCGCGGGCGTGGGCGTAGGCCACGGCCATGCAGACCTGCATGAACAGGTTCAGCAGCCGGACCCGGCCGTGCCCCTGCACGATGGCGGGGGTGCCGGCGCGCAGGCCGTCGAGGATCTCCTGCAGGGTGCGCCCCTCGACCAGCTGCATGGCGAAGTAGGGGCGCGCCTGCTCGTCGTGCCCGATCTCGTACACCGCCACGATGCCGGGGTGCTGCAGCTGGGCGGTGATGCGGGCCTCGGCCAGGAAGCGGGCCGCCGCGTCCGGCACCGCGCCCTCGGGATCCAGCGACTTCAGCGCAACCAGGCGCTTGAGCGTGCGATCGCGGGCGACCCGCACCACCCCCATGCTGCCCCGCGCCAGCTCAGCCTGCGTGTCGTACCGGGCAGGGCCGGCGGGCAGCTCGATGGGCAGGGGCTCAGCCGGCAGGTCCCACCCGTCGTCCACGGCGTCGCCAATGACCTCGGTGCCGCCGCCGGGGGGCGTCTTGGGATCGTGCGCCATGTCGCTCGCGCTGGGGGGGTGGGCCGGTCGACACGCTAGCAAGCTTGCGGGCGGTGCCGCCACCTCCGGGCGATGGGCCCGCCCTGTGGGCGCGCCCGCGCAGCCGGACGCGCACTGCGCCGGTGGGCCCGGGGCCCGGATCGGGTAGACTGCGCGGGATGCGTCACCTCACACACCGCCGTCTTGGGGCGCTGGCCTGCCTGGCCTGCGCTGTCTCGTTGACCGCCTGCCTGCCCGACGACGCGCCCATCGGGCTGCGGCGCACGCCCCCGGGCGCCGGGCCGATGGTGGTCTTCACCTTGGCCGCGCAGCCGCTGCCCGACGTGCCGTTCCCCAACGACGTGCTGGCCCGGCCCGACGGCACCGCCGCCACCGGGCGCCGGCTCAACCTGTCGCTGGAGGGGCACACAGCCCTCGAACGGCGGCTGCGGGCCGAGGGCCTCGCCCTCGATGGCTTCAGCGGCTTCGCGCCGATCACGGTGCGCTTCGACGGGCCGCTGGATCTGGCGGCCCTCGACGGGCGCGGGCGCCCCTTCAGGGCCGATCCCGTGCTCGTGGTGTGCCTGAGCCCGGCCTGCTTCGGCGAGGTGGCCCAGCTCGATCTGGGCCGTGGCTACTACCCGACCGCCGTCGTGGATCCCGCCCTGTACTTCGAGGGCGATCCCCGCGAGGGCGAAGAGGAGGTGCTGTTTGAGACCGTCGACGAGGATCTCGACGGCGACGGCGTGCTCGATCCCGGCGAGGACTCGGACGGTGACGGCGTGCTGGACCGCCCGAACGTGGGGCCGGACGGCACGCCGCTCACCTGGTACGAGCTGGAGAGCGACACCCTGATCCTGCGCCCCCTGCAGCCCCTCGTGGCGGGGGCCACCTACGCGGTGGTGCTCACAGAGGCCGTGGTGGGCGCGAACGGCGCCCCGGTCCGCTCGCCCTTCGACTGGGTGCACCACCTGGAGCAGGCGCGGCCGCTGACGGAGCTGGCGGCGGCGCTGGCCCCCCACGGGCGGCAGATCGACGAGGTGGCGTTCGCTTGGACCTTCACCGTGCAGCAGGCGTCGGGGGTGCTCGAGACCCTCGCGGACGGGCTGGCCGGGGCGGGGCCCCTCGCCATGCTCGCCACGGAGTTCCCGGCCGATGTCTCGCGGCTGGACCGCCTGCAGACCGCCTCGGACGAGTCGAGCCTGCTGACCCGCGACGCGCTGGGGGAGCGGCTGGCGGTGCTGGCGGGCCAGACCTTCGCCAGGACTGACGGGGAGGCCCTGATCGCCGACTATGCGGCCGTCGATCATCTGGTGGCGGGTCGCTTCGTGTCGCCGGCGCTGCTCGTGGACGACGACGGCCTCGCCGAGGACGATCCGCGCTACCCGGCGGATCGCGATGAGACGCTGCGGCTCGGGGAGGCGCCGGTGCTGGGCCGCGCCGAGGTGCCGTTCTGGTGCGTCATCCCGAAGGCGACCCCCACCCACGCGCCCCCGTTTCCGGTGGTGCTGCTGGCCCCTGACTTCGGGGAGGGCCGGGTGCACCTGCTCACCTGGGCGGGCGCGTTCGCGCGGTACGGGCTCGCCACCTGCGCCCTCGACGGCTTCGGCCAGACCACGGCGCTGGATCCCACCACCCAGGCCAGCCTGATGGCCCTGGAGCCCGGCGGGGCGCCCTCGCCGCTGGCGGTCAGCGCCATGACGGGCCGCGCGCGGGACCTCGACAACGACGGGGATCTGGACCCCGACGGCGACTTCATGGCCGGCGAGCTCGCCCACAGCCGCGACATGGTCCGGCAGTCGGCGCTGGACTGGCTGCAGTTCGTGCGGGTGCTGCGGGGCTTCGACGGCACGCGGCGGTGGGCGGTGAGCCGGGCCGAGGGGGCCCTGGCGGGCGACTTCGATGGCGACGGGGTGCCCGATCTCGGCGGCCCCACGGTGGCGATGCACGCCACCGGGCGGGGCTTCGGCGGCAACCTGATGGTGCTGGTGGCGGCGGTGTCCCCCGACGTGTCTCGGCTGGCGCCGGTGTCGGCGGGCGCGGGCCTGATGGACGTGCTGGCGCGGACGGGCGACCAGGCGCTGGCGCACCCCTTCTGGAGCACGCTGCTGGGGCCGCTGGTGGTGGGCGTGCCGAGCGAGGGCGGCGCCACGGCCCTCACCGTCGTGCTGCCGGGCCGGCCCGCTGTGCCGGTGGCGTTCGATGAGCAGCTGCTGCCGGGGGACCGGGTGTCGCTGCGCACCCTCGACAACGGGCAGGTGGGGCAGGACGTGGCCAGCGGTATGGGCACCGTGCGGGTCGCCGTCGCAGGGGATGGCCCCGATCCGGACGAGGTGCGCGCTCGGCTGAAGGCCGCGGCCGCCGGGGACGATCCACCCCGGGCCGAAGAGCTGGG
>JAUHVS010000412.1 GCA_030424955.1 bacterium
GGCAGCACCCGGCCCACCACCCGCGCGGCTCCGAGGCGCGCCCCGTCGAGCCGGCCGGCGAGGGCGGCGGTGGGGTTGACCGGCACGCCGGGGAACGGGCCGAATCCCGTCACCAGCACGGTGAATCCCTCTGCGGTCGTCGACCGGCCGTGAGCCTGCATGTCTCCCCCGTTCCCCAGCAGCCTCTGCCACCGCTGCGCCCACAATCGCTATATCACGACCCCCCGAGGATCGACGTTCTTGCGGTGCGGCGCCTTGGCGCAGAAGTACCTGCCCCAGCCCATCCGCCGCTGCCCGGCCTTCAGCCCCCGCCCCCGCCAGGAGAGCCCATGACCGCCCGCTTCGCCCCCGCCGCCGAGCGCAACCAGCAGCCCATCCTCGACGCCCTCGCCCCGCGCCTGCCCGCCACCGGCCACCTGCTCGAGATCGCCAGCGGCACGGGCCAGCACGCCACCTGGCTCGCCCAGCACCTGCCAGGCTGGACCGTGCAGCCCAGCGACCTGGACCCCGACACCCCCGCCAGCGTCGCCGCCTGGGCCCAGGACCGGGGCGTCGCCGCCCGCGTGCGCCCCGCGCTGGCCCTGGACGTCACCGACGCCGCCTGGCCCATCGACGCCTGCGACGCGGTGTACTGCGCGAACATGATTCACATCTCGCCCTGGGCCGCGACCCTGGGGCTCTTCGCCGGCGTGGGCCGGCTGGCGGCGCCGCTGTTCCTGTACGGCCCCTTCCGCTTCGCGGGTGAGACCGCCCCCAGCAACCTGCAGTTCGAGCAGTGGCTGAAGGCCAAGGACCCGCGCTACGGCGTCCGCGATGTGGAGGATCTGCGCCCGCTCGCCGCCGAGGCGGGGCTGGCGCTGGCCGAGGTCTTGCCGCTGCCGGCCAACAACCACCTGCTCGTGTGGCGCCCCACGGCGTGACCCGTGGGTGACGGTGGCCGCCCGGTCAGGCGGGCGCGGCCATCAGCGACAGCAGCCGCTCCACGTCGCTCAGGCTCATGTGCCGGCTGAAGCGGCCCACCTCGCGGCCCTCATCGAACACCAGCACCGTGGGCACCGTGAACACCACCCGCTGCCCCGCCACGGCGGGGTGGGCCTCGGCGTCCACGTAGACGCCCGGCACCCCGTACTGGGCGAGCAGGCCCTCGATCTTGGGCTTGAGGGCCACACACACGCCGCAGGACGGGCGCGACACGTAGGCCACCAGCTGGGCCGTGTCGGTGACCAGGGCGTCGAAGTCCTCGTCGGCCCCGAGCGCGCGCATCAGGCGCCCTCGAGGTCGTCGTCGTCGTCGGCGTCCAGCGCGTCCTCGGCGCTGGCCTCGCCGCCCAGCAGGAACCGCTTCACCAGCCGGTAGAGGGTGCGCCGCGTGCGCGCGGGCTTGCCCGCCGCGATGTCCCGCGCGCCCTGCCGCACGAGCTGGCGCATGTGCTGCCGATCCCCCTCGGCCGCGGGGAACGCCTCGATGAAGGCCTCGATGGCCTCAGGCCCCTCGGCCAGCAGCCGGTCGCGCCAGCCCTCGCTGGCGTGCAACACGTCCACGTCGTCGCCGTGCCCGAGCTCCGCGCGATCCAGCGCCGCCTTGATGGGCGCCTCGTCCACCTGCATCAGCAGCCGCGCCACGTGCCGGATCTGGCGGTTCTTGGCGCCGCTGCGCTTCAGGCGCCGGGCGAGGCGCACGGCCTCGGCCAGCTCCGCGTCCACGTCGAAGGGCACGCCGATCAGCCACTCGTCGCGCACCGTCGCGAGCCGCTCGGCCAGCGCCGTGACCACCTCGTGCTGGGCGTCGCGGCGGGCCTTGCGGGTGTAGCGGTTCTCGTCCGGCTTGACCGGGAAGACGTCTTCGTATTCGCTCATGGCGGCGCAGCCTAGTCAGGTGCCGGGCGGCACTCAAGCGGCACGCGCCGGGCGCCCGGCGCCGCGCCCACGCGCTCCGCCCTTGCGACCCGGCCGCCGGCTTGACAGGCTGCGTGCGCACACAGGGGAAGGGACCCGGCTCAATGCAGATCAACCGTCGACTCAAGGCCGCCGCCGTGCTGGCGATCGCCCTCGGCCTCACCGGCTGCTTCAACTCGGGCGTGTACCGCACGGCCCGCACCCTCAAGAAGGGTGAGGGCGACCTGGGCTTCAGCTTCGCCGTCACCAACATCAGCCAGACCAGCACCACGGTGAGGGCGACCGAGTCCGGCGAGTCCAAGAGCGACGAGTCCGACACGTCGCTCACGCTGCCGACCATCATCCCCGAGATCAGCTACCACCTGGGCATCACCGACGACTTCGAGTTCGGCGGGCGCGTGGCCCCGGGCAGCCTGTTCATCGAGCTGGACGGCAAGTACCGCTTCATCGGCGGCCCGGACGAGAAGCTGCACGTCGCCGCGGGCCTGCACCTGGGCTACCAGACGGCCCTGATCATGGACGGCCCGAGCGTCAGCATCCCGGTCATCGCCACCTACGACGTCTCGGACAACATCGCGATCAACGTCGCGGCCTTCGGGCGCGTGCTGTTCTTGGACGACGCCGTCGAGGACCTCGACGTGGCCTTCACCGGCACCACCACCACCGTGGGCGGGCACATCGGCCTCGAGCTGCGGGGCGACACCTTCTACATCATGCCGGCCTTCGAGGTGTCGAAGTGGATGGCCGAGACCGAGACCGAGAGCGACGGCCAGAGCGCCACGGTCGACTTCGACACCACCGTCATGCAGGGCATGATCAACTTCGGCATCGTGTTCGGCCGCGAGAAGCAGCAGCTCGACCGCATGGAGAAGAAGATCGACAAGATGGACGAGAAGCTCGACCGAGCCCTCGACAAGTAGGCCGCGGCCCAGGGCCAGCGGCGCCCCGCCCCCGCCTGGGGGCCGGAGGCGCCTCAGCCGGGCCTCAGCGCTTGGACTTCCAGTCCTTGAGCGCCTTCTCGACCTGCCCCTTCCAGAAGAAGTAGTCGTCCTTCTGCCCGAGCGCGTAGGCGGTCTCGGCCAGCGGGTAGGCGGCCTTGTAGTCGCCGCCCTTGGCGAGCAGATCGGCCTTCAGCCAGCTGTTGAACCAGGTCTGCTCGATGGCGATGGAGGCGTCGAGCAGCGCCAGGGCGCCCTTGGCGTCGCCGGCCCCGGCGCGGTAGCGGGCGGCGTTGGCCAGCGCGCGGCTGCTGGTCTTCTGGTAGCCCGTGGTAGCGGCGGCGACGTGATCCGCCGTGGCGACCTGGATGGGCAGGCGCACGCGGGTGGTGTCCCACTCCAGGTCCAGGTGGGTGCCCTCATCGGTGGTGTCCGCGAAGACGAAGGCCATGCGCTCCCGCACGGGGATCGTGGTGGGCTTCACCTTGGTGCGCAGCAGGTCCAGCTTCTCGTCGTACTGCCGGGTGCCGCCCTGGTTGGGGTTCTTGTTGAGGATGACGGTCCACTCGGCCTTGCCGGGGATCGTGAACAGCGCGTACTTGCCGGCGGGCACCGCGGTGCCGGCGATGGTGACGTCGGTGCCGAACTCGATGGTGGTGGCGCCGTTGGCGCCGGTGCGCCACAGGGTGCCGAAGGGCAGCAGGCCGCCGAAGACGTCGCGGCCCTTCTTGCCGGGGCTGC
The DNA here is from genome assembly GCA_030424955.1 of bacterium. Classification (GTDB taxonomy): domain Bacteria; phylum Myxococcota_A; class Bradymonadia; order UBA7976; family UBA1532; genus JACKDL01. The sequence goes on from JAUHVS010000412.1 coordinate 3,575, forward strand.
TGTAGCTCACGGTGATCGGGGTGATGCCCACGGTCTGCATGACCGACGCGGCGGGGCTGGGCTGCGGCATGGCCAGGCCATCGGCCAGGGCGGGGGTGGCGCTGAGGGACAGCGCGGCGAGGAGCACCGCGGGACGAACCAGGCGACGAAGCATCAATTCACTCCTGAGTGAGGGGTGCAGGGCCGACGCCCCGCAAGATGAGTTGGACCAGGATGGCCAGGCCGACCACCAGGGCGCAGCCGATGGCGTTGAACCACAAGTATCCGATTTGACTGGTGAAGTAGAGGCCGATCACCGTGATCTGCGCGAGCACCGCGGCGATGAACACCGCCGAGCCTCGCACCCACTTCACGAAGAAGGCCACCAGGAAGATGCCCAGGATCACGCCGTAGAAGATCGAGCCCAGGATGTTCACCGCCTGGATGAGGTTGTCGATGAGCGAGGCGAAGGTGGCGAACCCCACCGCCACCAACCCCCAGAACACCGTGAACGCCTTGCTCACCCACAGCGTGTGGGCGTCCGTGGCGTCCGGCTTCCATAGGCGCTTATACAAGTCCACCACCGAGGTGGCCCCCAGGGCGTTCAGCTCGCTGGCGGTGCTGCTCATGGCGGCCGACAGGATCACCGCCAGCAGCAAGCCCACCAGCCCCGCGGGCAGGTACTTCAGCACGAAGGACACGAAGATGTAGTCGCTGTCCTTCAGCTCCACGTCGGGCAGGGCGACCTTGAGGGTGGCCTTGGCCTCGGTGCGCAGGGCCACCATCTCGCCCTGGGCCGCCTGGAGCGCCTCGCGGCCCGCCGCCAGCCCGGCGGCGTCGTCCGCCACGTGGGCCGCCGCCAGCGCCGTCGCGCTCGCCTTGCGGCGCTCGAAGGCCGCGTCCCAGCGCCCCTCGATCTCGCGCAGCTTCGGCCCCTCGGCGGTCTGGTGCGCGCGCTCGAGGGCCGGCTGGTTGAAGAACACCGGCGGGCGCTCGAACAGGAAGAACACGAACACCAGGATGCCGATGAACAGGATCAGGAACTGCATCGGGATCTTGAGCATGCCGTTGAACAGCAGCCCCAGCCGGCTCTCGGTGACCGACTTGCCGCCCAGGTAGCGCTGCACCTGGCTCTGGTCGGTGCCGAAGTAGCTCAGGGCCAAGAACAGCCCGCCGGTGAGCCCCGACCAGATGTTGTAGCGGTTGTCGAGGTCGAACTCGAAGTCGATGGCGTTGATGCGCCCCAGCGCGCCGGCGAGCCGGGTGGCGCCGCTGAGCGACACCCCGTCGGGCAGCCGCATGGCGATGACCACCGCCGCGATCACGATGCCGCCCATGATCACCATCATCTGCTGGCGCTGGGTCTGGCTGACGGCCTTCGAGCCGCCGCTGACGGTGTAGACGATGACCACCGAGCCGATGGCCAGGTTGGTGATGTTGAGCGACCAGCCCAGCAGGCTGCTCAGGATGATCGCGGGCGCGTAGATCGAGATCCCCGCCGCCAGCCCGCGCCCGACCATGAACAGCAGCGCCGCCAGCACCCGCGTCTTGGGGTCGAAGCGCTGCTCCAGGTACTCGTAGGCCGTGAAGACGTTGAGCTTGTAGTAGATGGGCACGAACACCGCGCTGATGATCACCATCGCGATGGGCAGGCCCAGGTAGAACTGCACGAAGCGCAGGCCGTCCTCGTAGGCCTGGCCCGGCACCGAGAGGAAGGTGATGGCGCTGGCCTGGGTGGCCATGATCGACAGCCCGATGGTGGGCCAGCGCAGGTCGCCGTCGCCGCGCAGGTAGCTGGCGGCGTCGCCGGTGTGGCGGGTCTTCCAGGTGCCGTAGACGGCGATGAAGGCGATGGTGCCGATGAGCACCGCCCAGTCGATCGGGGTCATGACCAGGCCCTCGTGAACCACCACAGCAGGGCCACCACGGCCACCAGGCTGCCCAGCACCACCTGCCCGGGCTGCTCGCGCATCAGCATTTCGTCGCAGGAAATCCACGGTTCGCATTCCGCGCCGTTGATCAACAGGGTGTGCACGCCGTGGTCGGCGCCGGCGTCATGGGTCTCACCACCGCGCTGCGCCTGGCGGAAACGGGTGCCGAGGTCACGATCTACGCCCGCGAGTTTCCGATGGAAACCCGCTCCGCTCGCGCCACGGGGGTGTGGTCTCCTTCGAGCCGGGTGGGCCTGGCCAATGCCGTCGACCCGGAGTTCGCGAGTCGATGGGAGCGTTGGGCGCGCGCCTCCTGGGCGACTCACCAGCGCTTCGTCGGCGCCATCGGCGATCCGGTGGAGTATCTGCCGCAGTATTACATT
>JAUHVS010000413.1 GCA_030424955.1 bacterium
CTCTCGGCCTGATCCAGTGCACGGTTCCCCGGCACTTCGATCAGTTCGGATTTCTCGGGCATGGCGCTCGGCGCTTCGGGCGGACGGTTACAGTCATAAACGAGCCGCGAGATACTGGAGGCAACGAGCGGCGCATCCAGCGCAGTGCTCAACATTCGGGCAACTGGCAGCGCACCGGGGTCCCAAGCGGCATGACTGACGCGGTCGGCGTCACTTAGCCCCAAGCCGTTCAGATGTTCGGGGATATGGTTCGAAGCGTGCTCACACAGAATCAGCACACCGCCCTGCCCCATGGGGTTTTCGACGATCACTGCCGTATCCTGCGAGGTTTCGCTTTGATTGCGCATTGCTGTCCCTGTGCTTTTGTAAAATTGTTTCCACGCGTTCGTAATTCTGTCAATATTTTTCCGATGGCACTTTGGTAGACGCTGGTCCCTTTCCATTTCCGCAGCGTCATGCCTAAATTCGGAGCACTGGAAAAAACGGGGGCTGCGTTGACACAGCAGAACACCACGGTCCGTGAATTGATCCGCGAACACTACGGCGTGCTGACGACCGCAGAGAAGAAGTTCGCCAATCACCTGCTGGAGAATTATCCGGCAGCGGGCATCGCCTCTATTACCGTGGTGGCGCAGAACGCGGGTGTGTCTACGCCTACTGTCGCGCGGACTGTCGGCAAGCTAGGCTTCAAGGGCTTCCCCCAGTTCCATCAGGCTTTGCTGTCCGAACTACAGGCCAAGGTCCAAGGCCCCACGCAGCGCCGCGCCAACTGGGCGACCGAAGCGCCCGAGAGCCATCTGCTCAACCGCTTTTCCCAAGCGGTGACGCGGAACCTCAGCCAGACACTGTCCAATATCGACCACGACAAGTTCGATGAAGCGGCCAAGGCGATGTCGGATACCTCCGGCCGTCTCTATGTGGTCGGTGGCCGTATTACCCGCGCTCTGGCGGAATACGCCTTTACCCACTTCCAAGCGATCCGCGAGCGCGTCACCCATATGACCAGCTCTTCCGCGACATGGCCCCACTACGTGCTGGACATGAAGAAGGGCGATACGCTGCTGATGTTCGACATCCGCAGGTACGAGACCAACCTTCTCCGCCTTGCCGAACTGGCCAAGGAACGCGAACTGACGGTGATCCTGATTACCGGCAACTTCGACCTGTCGGTGGCCTCGGTCGCGGCCCTGTCCGGGGCGGTGATGGTGGCGTGGGCCGACGGGCGGCTCGACGAGGCCGAGTCGGATGTGCTGGCCGAGGTGTTCGGGCCGCTGGTGCCCGACTGGCGGCGGCTGCTCGACCTGGACGCCGCCGAGGCGCGCTTCGCCGAGACGGTGTCGGTGATGCGCACGGCCACCGCCCAGCAGCAAGAGGCGCTGTTTCACATGCTCAGCCATGTGATGGCCGCCGACGGCGTGGTGACCCAGGCCGAGGTGTCGACCCTGCTGGGCATCGGGCAGGCTTTGGGGCAGCTCGATCGCTTCACGGTCATGCTCACCAGCACGCTGAAGGCCCTGGGCATCGATCTGGTGGCCGGCGAGGTGCCCCCCGCCCCGCTGCGGGTGGCCGCCCGCGAGGGGCAGGCCGCCCTCGACGCCTTCCTGAGCGGGGTGCAGCGGCGGGGCTCGGCCCAGGTGACCGTGCGGCGGCTGCTGCGGCTGCTGGGGGCCAGCCAGCCCAGCCCGGCGCTGTTCGAGCGGCTGGCGGCGGCCTTCGAGGCCCACCAGGTGACCGCGTCGACGCCCGTGGCCGACGCGCCGCTGGAGGCGCTGATCACCCTCACCGCGCCGCCGATCGAGGCCCCCGCGGCCCCCGCGCGCCCCGCGCTGGAGGGCCTGCGCGCCGAGCTGGTGCGGGCCCTGGGGCGCCTGCGCGACAAGCTGGTGTCGGGGGACGGCCGCAGCCCGTCGGTGCGGCTGCGCCAGGCGCGCACGGGCCGGGTGTTCGATCTGTTCCGGCTGGAGAGCGTGAAGGTCGGCCAGGCGATCCGGGTGCTGACCAGCGTGCAGGCCGGCCAGGCCGTGGGGCTGGTGACCGCCCACGAGGCCGGCCACCACGCCGAGGGGCGCCGGGCGGTGGAGGGCCTGCTGGCGCTGGACCGCGCCGCGCGGGATCGCGCCGACGAGACCGGCGCCGACGATCTGTACCTGGGCCACCCGCTGCTGTCGGGCACCGTGGGCCAGGGCGCGCAGGCGTACCTGCTGCGGGCGCCGCTGATCCTGTACCCCGTGGCCCTGGTGCGCGACGCCCGCGGCGCCCGCGGCTACCAGCTTCAGCCCCGCACCGATGAAGATCCGGTGGTGAACCACGCGCTGCTGCGCGCGCTGTTCCACAAGCTGGGCTTCGCCCTCACCGACAGCCTGGTGGACACCATCGACGGCCTCGCGGCCGATCCCGCCGAGGGCGCGCCGGCGGTGCTCGCGCGGCTGGCCGAGGTGGGCCTGGACATCGTGGTGGCGCCGCCACAGCTCGCGGCCTTCGAGCCCGTGGGCCCCGCCGATGACGCACAGGTGGGGCCGCTGACGGTGCACGAGTGTGCCCTGCTGGGCATCTTCCCGCAGTCGAGCTCGGACCTGCTGCAGGACTACGACGCCCTCTTGAAGGGGCTGAGTGACCCGGCCACCGACCTGCCCGCCGCCCTGGCCGCGGCGTCAGCGCTGCTGCCCGCCGCGCTGCAGGCGGAGCTCGACGCGCCCGCCCCCACGGACGACGCCGCCGCGCCGTGGACCCCGCGCCCGCCGGTGGTGCTGGCCGATCCCAGCCAGCGCGCCGTGATCCCCGAGGCCCGCCAGCAGCGTGCCCTGGTGGTGGACGGCCCGCCCGGCACGGGCAAGAGCCAGGTGATCGTCAACCTGGTGGCGGACGCCCTGGCCCGCGGCGAGCGGGTGGCGGTGGTGTGCGAGAAGCGCGCCGCCCTGGACGTGGTGAGCCAGCGGCTGGAGGGCCTGGGCCTGCGGGACGCCCTGGCCGTGGTGCACGACCTCAACGACGACCGCAAGCCGCTGTACGCGCAGATCGCGCGGCGCTTCGACGGCCACGCCCCGACCCCCTACGACGCCGAGGAGGCCGCGGAGTTCCACGCCTCGGCCGCCCGCTATACCCAGGCCCTGGCGGACCGCGCGGCCGGGCTGGCGCGGCGGGCCCCGGGCAGCGCCCTGACCTACGGGCAGCTGCTGCTGCTGCGGGCCGGCGAGGGGCTGCCCGACGCGGTGGCGGCCCCGCTGGCGGCCGTGGGGGACGCGGGCCGCGCGCGCCTGGAGACGTGGGCCCTGCGGCTGCAGCAGTTCGAGCCGCTGTGGCGCCGCGGGGGCCCCTGGCGTGGGCCCGAGGGCGAGCGCTGGCGGCCCTTCGCCGACGCGGCGGCGGTGGACGCCGCCGTCGAGACCCTGCGCGGCGCGGCGGCCGCGGCCGAGGTGGCCGAGGCCGCCTTCGACCAGGCGCCCGTCGACCGCGCCACCCTGCGCGCCCACGGCGACGCCATCCACAAGGCGCTCATGGTGCTGCGCCCCTGGGCTGCGGGTGGCGCAGCCGCCCAGGTGAGCGACCTGTGGGCGTGCCTGCGCCGCGCCGCCCAGCCCGACGGCCTGGCGCCACTGGCCGAAGCGCAGGCGGCCTTCGACGCCCACGGCACGGCCATGGTGCAGGTGGGCCAGCGTGAGGCGCTGACCGAGCCCGCAGCCTACGCCCCCGCCGCCGAGGCGCTGCGGCACTGGCAGGGGCGGTTCTGGCGCATCTTCGTGCCGGCGTGGTGGCGGGCCCGGGCGGCCATCAAGGCCGTGGTGCAGGCGCTGCTGCCCGATCTGTCGGGCCAGGGCGTGGGGCCCGCGCTGCTGCAGGCCATCGACACCCGGCTGACCGCGAGCGCGGGCTGGCGCGCGGTCTCGACGGCGTACGCCCAGCTGGGCTTCGAGGCGCTGCCCGACGCCCCAGCCCCAGCGGGCGAGCGGCTGGCGGCGGTGCAGCGGGCCGCCGAGGCGGCGACGGCCCTGCGCGCGCTCGCGCCGGCGCTGGGGGCCCTCGAGGCCTGGCCGGCGGCGGCGGATGGGGCGGCGGCCGGGGCGGATCCCGCGGGCGTGGGCGACTGGCTCGCCACGCTGACGGCCCGCGCCGAGCTGGCGGCCACAGACGCCGCGTTCACCGAGGCCACCCGCGCCGCCCGGGCGGTGCTGCCCTGGCTGCCGGCGGATCCCAGGGCGAGCACGCTGGCGGGCCTGGCCCACGACCTGTCGGAGAGCGGCGACCAGCTGCTGGCCATCGACGAGCTGCTGGCGGCGGCCGCGCAGGCGCCCGACGCCGTTGACGGGGTGGACGGGGTGGAGGCGGCTGGCCCCGCCGGCGCGGCCCCGCTGCCCCCGCTGCTGCCGGTGCTCGACGCCCTGCACCGCGCCGCCCCCACGGCGGCCCCAGCCCAGTGGACCGCGCTGCTCACCCACGCCTGGGCCAGCGCCCACGCCGCCGCGCTGGAGGCCGCCGATCCGGCCCTGGCCGCCCTGGGCACCGCCCCCGACGACCGCCGCGCCCAGGACGCGGCCACCGAGCTGGGCCGGCTCCAGCGCGAGCTGGGCGAGGTGGAGGTGGAGTTCATCCAGCACCAGCTCGACGACCGGCCGCTGCTGGCCGAGCCCGAGCGCGAGAAGTACGCCCGCAAGACGCCCCAGCAGGCGGTGCGCGAGACCCTGCTGAAGGAGGTGCGCAAGACCCGGCGCCTCATGACCCTGCGGCGCTTCGTGCGCACCTTCGCGGCGGACGGGCTGCTGGATCTGTTGCCCGTGTGGCTGCTGTCGCCCGAGACCATGGCGGTGCTGTTCCCCCGCGCGCCGCTGTTCGATCTGGTGATCTTCGACGAGGCGTCCCAGTGCACCGTCGAGTCGGGCTTCCCCGTGCTGCTGCGGGCGAAGCGGGCGGTCATCGCGGGCGACGAGCACCAGATGCCGCCCACCGCGTTCTTCCAGACCGGCGACGACGAGAGCGACGATCTGTCGGCCGACGAGCTGGCCGCCCGCGATGTGTTCGCCGCCGAGTCTCTGTTGACGCTGGCCCGCGGCCGCGGGCCCCACCGCCGCCTGAGCTGGCACTACCGCTGCCAGCATGAGGCGCTCATCGCGTTCAGCAACCACGCCATCTACGAGGGCGATCTGCGCACCATCCCGTCCACGGCCACGCCCCAGGCGCCGAGCGCGCTGAAGTGGGTCACCGTGGCGGACGGGGCCTACGACGCCGGCGCCAACCCGCCCGAGGCCGAGCGCGTGGTGGCCCTGCTCGACGAGCTGCTGGGGGCCGACCCCGAGCACAGCCTGGGGGTGGTGACCTTCAACCTCAAGCAGCGCCGCGCGGTGCTCGACGCCATCGACGCCCGGCGGCTGGCCGACGACGCCTTCGAGGCCCGCTGGGCCGCCGCCGAGGCGCGCCCGGTGGACGCCCGCCCCTTCGTGAAGAACCTGGAGTCGGTGCAGGGCGACGAGCGCGACGTCATCGTGTTCTCGCTGGGCCACGCGCCCCAGGCGCGGGTGCGCGGCGGCACGCCCACCGGCGAATACTACGTGCCCGCGCGCTTCGGCCCCCTGGGCCAGCGGGGCGGCGAGCGGCGGCTCAACGTGGCCATCTCGCGGGCCAAGCAGGCCTGCTACGTGGTGAGCAGCTTCTCGCCCGAGCAGCTCAGCGTGGCCAGCGCCACCCACCGCGGGCCGCTGCTGTTCAAGCAGTTCATCGAGTTCGCCCACCGCGTCGCCCACGGCCGGCACGCCGAGGCCGCGCGCATCCTCGACGGCGTGCGCGGCGGCCCCAGCGCCCAGGCCCGGGTGCAGCGCCGGCCCGCCGCCCTGCCCGCCACCGCCACCCTCGCCGCGCAGATCGCCCTGGCCCT
>JAUHVS010000414.1 GCA_030424955.1 bacterium
GTGCCGTCGGACTGGCCCGGGGCGCGCTCGCTGGTGGCGGGGCCCTCGAGGGCGAGGGTGATCGGGCCGGCGGCGCTGACGCGGGCGCGCACCTGATCGCCGCGGGCCACGGCCACCCGGTAGCGGGCCTCGCCCTCGCACAGCGTGCGGTCGGCGTAGCGGCCCGGGGCGAGCAGCTCGCCGTGGCCGGTGTCGACGGTCTGACAGACCTGCGCGCGGTAGGCCGCCACGGGATCGTCGGCGGCGGGGGTGACGTCGATGACCCGGCCGTCGGGCCAGCGCCGCTTCGCCTGCTGGATGGTGACCGAGGCGCCCGGGTGGCGGCGCATCATGTAGAAGATCTCGACGATGTCGTCGCCGTCCATGCGCATGCAGCCGTGGCTCACGAAGCCGCGCTGCAGCGGGTGCGTGATGGGCCCGTGCAGGCCGTAGGTCTGGTAGCCCTGCGCGTTGCGCGCCGTGATGCGCAGGAAGGGCAGGCCGTCGAAGTAGGCGGGGTCGTAGCGGCGCGCGTACCAGAACCAGCCGTTGTTGGGATCGGGGTGGGTCGTGAACTGGCCTACGGGCGTGTAGGAGCGGCCGTCCGAGCCGCGGGCGCCGACGCCGGTGGGGTACACCTTGTGGAAGCCCGTGGCGGTGTCGATGAGCTCCACCGTGAGCCCCTCGAGGCTGACGATGATCTCGGGGTCTTCCAGCGGGGGCAGCAGGGTGGGCACCACGTAGGCGTTGCCGTCGGCCTTGCTGAGGTCGGGCCCGATGACGCCGGGGTTCACCTGGTCGTACGGGTTGCCGCCGCCGCTGGTGGCCACGCCGCCGGTCTCGCCCACGTCGACCGTGGCCGGGGGCTCGGCGGGGCTGTCATCGCAGGCGGCGAGCCACAGGGCCGGCAGCAGGCAGGCGACGAGGCGCGCGGCGGACAGGGTCTGGCGGCTGAACATGGCGCACCCCTCAAGCTCGGGTGGGCGGCCGGGGGCGTGGGCGACCGAGCGTCGGCCCCACCTCGCGGCGCCCGCGAAGGCGCGGGAGTATAGCAGAACTCGATTGGGGCTGCCCGCCGGCGTGGTGACGCGGCGGCGGGGCGGCGCTCAGTGGCGGGTCTGGCTGGCCAGCAGGCGGGCCGACAGGGCCTCGAAGGCCTCGTCGCCCAGATCGGCGCGCAGGGTGTCGATCAGGCCCAGCACCGGGGCCGCGGCGGCCTCGCCCAGGCCCCGGCGCAGGGTGCCGTAGATGCCCAACAGCTGCCGGTAGGCGGCCTCGTGCCGGCCCAGGACGCGGTGCAGGTGGGTGACCACGCCCACCCACTGGATGTAGGCGCGGTGGTTGTCGGCGCGGGCGGCGGCGACGGCCCCCTGCTGGGCCTCGGCGATGGCGGCGTCGGGCTCGCCCACGGCCAGGCGGGCCATGGCGAGCGCGCCCACGTTCGCCTGGAAGGGGGCGCTGTCGGGGGGCGCGAGGCCCTGGGCGCGGGTGAAGGCCTCGATGGCGCCGGCGGCGTCGTTGAGGGCCAGCCGGCACTGGCCCAGGTGCAGCAGGGTCTCGGCGGTGTCGAGGGGGGCGTCGTGGGCCTCGCACACGTCCAGGGCCTGGGTGAAGGCGTCGGCGGCGCCGGCGAAGTCGAGCCGGGCCTGTCGGGCCAGGCCGAGCAGCCGCTGGGCGCGCCACAGATCGTCGATGCGCGCGAAGGCGTTGGCCTGCCGCAGCCGGCTCGAGAGGCGCTCGAGCACGGGGCCAAACAGGCCCTGGCGCCAGGCGGCCTCGGCCTCCACCAGCCGGATCCGGGTCTCCAGGGCGTCGCGCTCGTCGAGGGGCGCCGCGACCAGGGCCAGGCGGGCCTCGGTCAGGGTGTCGGCGAGGGGCGCCTGCGGATCCGCCGCCAGCGCGAGCCGCGCGGTGAGGGTGGCGTGGGCGACGCGATCGCGGGGCCGGGCGGTGGCCAGCCGCTCGCCCGCGACGCCCACCCACAGGGCCGCGCGCTCGGGGGCGCGGGCCATCAGCAGCCCCTCGGCGAGCCGCAGGGCCAGGCGCACCACCCAGGGGTCGGGCAGGGCCTCGGGGGCCTGCTGCGAGGCGGCCTCGAGGGGGGCGACCACGCGCTCATGGGCGTGGCCCAGCAGGGGGGTGCCCTCGGCCGCGAGGATCACCGGGATGGCGGGGTGTGCGCTGCCCATGGGCCTTACAGGTCCGCCAGGGCCATGACCGCGTGGGCCACGGCCTCGAGGGTTGTGGCCTCGGCCGCCCGGCGGCCGGTGGCCCGGCGCAGCAGGCCCAGCAGGCGCAGGCGCTCCTCGTCGGGCACGGGCTCGGCCTCGAACCGGGCGCGGGCCACGGCGAAGCGCACGTAGGCCAGCGCCGGATCGGCGCCGCCCAGCACCTCGGCCACCAGGGCGTGGTGCTCGTCGACCGCGTTCAGCGACTCCAGCAGGGGGGCCATGAGCAGGGTGTCGCTCGGCGGCGGATCGAGGGGCAGCAGCTGCCCCAGGCGCAGGCGCACGCCGTCGTCATCGGGGTCGAGCTCCAGGCGGGCCAGGGGCAGGTCGGGCCCGAGCAGGGCGAGCAGCTCGTAGACCGCGGGCAGGCGATCCGCCGGCGGGGTGCCCAGCGGCAGCCGCCAGACCAGCTGGATCAGCGCCACCGCCTCGCCGGGATCGGCCTCATCGGCCGAGTCGGCCGCCTCGACGTCCTCGAAGGCCAGCACGCCCACGCAGCGGCCGCAGTCGGCCTCGCCGGTGACCAGCAGCGCGGCGTCCTCGATGGCCTCCCACGCGACGTCCCGCGCGCTGAGCAGCGCGGCGTAGCGGGCCTTCAGGCCTTGGGCCCCGGTCGACGTGATGTCGCCCATTCAGCAGCTCCTCGCCCCACGGGGCGGTCGGTTCGAGCGTCGGCGCGGCGCCTGGCCCGCTCGGTCGGCCAGCTCGGTCGGCCAGCTCGGCTCGGTGGTGTCGGTCCGGCGGCGGTCAGCCGCCCTCGGGGGCGTCGGGATCCGGGGCCGCCTCGGCCGCCGGGCTGGCCTCGGCGGGGGCCTCGCCCGACGCCTCGCCCATGGCGCTGTCGAGGGCCTCGGAGATGCCCCCGAGCACCGACGCGGCGGCGGCCTCGGCGGCCTGCAGGATGGCCATCAGGGTGTCGCCCACGCTGCCCAGCTGCGAGAGCGCGTCGGCGTCGCCGCCCCGCGCGGTGCCCAGCAGGGTCTCGATCTGCTGCAGCGCCGCGAGGGGCTCCACGAGCGCAGTGTTGAACAGCTGCAGGCCCTGGGCGATGACGTCGGCCAGCTCCACGCCGGGGACCTCGCCCCGGATGCCCTGGGCCCAGGTGCCGAGCTGGTCCTGCACCTCGCGGCGCTTGACGTCGACGCCCGAGCGCACCGCGAGCACGGCGGTCTGGGCCTTGTCGAGCTGCTCGGCCTGCGCGGGATCGATGGCGGCCTCGCCCGCGGGGCCCTCGGCGGCCGGGGCGGCCTCGGGCACGGGGGCCAGCTCGGGCTCGGGGGCGCTCTCCATGGCCGGCTCAGGCGCCATCTCGGGCTCGGGGATCAGTTCTGGCTCGGGCGCCATCTCCATGACCGGCCCAGGGGCCATCTCAGGCTCGGGGGCCATCTCAGGCTCCGGCGCCATCTCAGGCTCGGGGGCCATCTCAGGCTCGGGGGCCATCTCAGGCTCGGGGGCCCCGCCACCGCCGGCGCCCTCGGCCGCCTGCAGCGCCTCGAGCTCGGCCTGCAGGCTCGCCTGCTCGGCCTCGATGGCCGTCAGGGTGGGCGAGGGGTCCTTCTGATCCCACGGGCCCGCCTGCGCCTCGGTCGCGCCCTCGAAGGTGGGCGCGTAGCTCTCGCCGAAGCCGTCCACGTAGGCCTGCATGTCGTCGCGCCAGCCCTGGGTCTCGGTCTTGCGCTCCCCGGCGTCGGCCCGCACGGCCTCGGCCTCCACCACCAGCTCAGCGTAGCCCTGCGCGGTCTCGCGGGCCTCCTGCGCGATGGCGGTGGCCCCCTGCTCGCCGGCCTCGATCTCGGCGCCGGTCTCGGCCATCTGGGCCTGGGCGTTGGCGTTGTCGGCCTTGTTCTGGCGGGCCTTCTCAGCGGACTCCGCGAGCTGCGCCTTCAGGTCATCGGCGCCCACCAGGCCCAGGGCGAACTCCATCAGCATCTCCATGAGGTGCTGCTTGAGCGCGGCCCACTTCTCGGCGATGTAGGCCATCGCCCGGCCCACGGTGGCCCGCCACGCGGCCTTGGCGGCGTTGGCGATGTGCTGGTCGACCCGCCACCAGGGCACCTCCTCCTCGGCGGGCTCGGGCTCGGCCTCGGGGGTGGTGCTCTCGACGGTGCCCTGGGTGGCCTCGGCCTCGCCCTTGCCGCGGTCGCCCTCGGCCTTCATCTGCGTGGCCTGGGTGTCGCCCTCGGTGATGGCGGCCTCGCCCGTGGCGATGTCGGCGTCGGTCTGGGTCGCGGCGGCCTGCTCGGTCTCGAGCTGGGTGCGCCGCTCCTGGGCGGCGGCCACCAGCGCCTCGGCGTCGCCCGCGCGGGTGGTGTGGGTCTCGAGGTTCTGCTGGAACACATCCCGGGCGGCCGTGGCGTCGGCCTCGGCGGTCTCGAGGTCGATGACGTCCTGGTCGAGCGCCGTGATCGCGCTCGGGGCCGCCGGCTGCTCGGCCTCGGGGATGGGCAGGGCCTCCAGGCCGTCCAGGCGGCTGCGCGCGGTGGCGTAGTCGGCCTGCTCGGTCTGCAGCTCCGCCGCCTGGGTCTCGTACACCTCGAGCTGGCGCGCGATGCTGGCCATGCGGCCGGCGCCCCCGCCGCCACCCCCGCCGCTGGTCACGCCGGCGGGGGTCGGGGCCTGGGTGGGCGCCGCGGGCGCCGCGGGGGCGCGCTCGGGGCCGGCGGCCTGCGGGCCGGGCAGCTGGCCGAGGGCGTCCCGCGCGCCGCTGCCGGCGTCGCTGTTGGCGCCCAGCACCCGCTGCTGGCTGTCGGCGAGCGCGGCGTCCTGGCCGGCGGCCTGGCTGGCCGCGTAGCTCTGGTTGAGGTGGTCGAGCCCCTCTTGGCGCACCTCGCTGCGCAGCAGGTGCTGGGTGAGGCCCTTCAGCGCGCCGGGGCGGTCCATGCCCCGCAGCCCCTGCACGGTGAGGAAGCGGTCCTTGGCGGTGCCCAGGTCCACGTCGCCCAGGTAGCCCTCGCGCAGGCCGGCGATGTCGCCCTGGCCCAGCGAGTGGAGCCAGCCCCCCTCGGGGTTCATCATCGGGGTGTCGTCGTTGGTGGGATCCCCGTCCAGCCGCGCGGCGGCGGCCTCGGCGATCTGCAAGCCGGTGAGGTCCTGCACGGCGTCGTACTTGTCGACCACCTCGTAGACCACGCCGCGGCCGCGGGCGATCTGTTGGGCGCGCTGCAGGCCGATGAGCCGCGCGGAGCGGCTGGTGGCCGTGACCTTGCTCGCGGCCTCGGCGCCGGCCTCGCCCCACATGACGTGGCGGAAGCGCTGACCCACGGTCATTCGGCTGAGCGCGCGCACGCTGCGGACGTTGGTGGCGTCCCGCCAGCTCTGCGCGGCGCCGCGGCGCATGCCCCGGCCGAGCTGTCCGCTGGCCTGCCGCATGCCGCGGCCCGCCTGCATGGCGCCACGGCCGGCGCTCCGGCCCACCTGGCCCATGCCCTGGCCCACCTGGCGGCCGCCCGCGGCGATGCCCCGCCCGGCGCGCCCGGCGCCCCCGCGCACGGCGTGGAGGGCCTGCCGGCCACCGCCGCGCAGGCCACGGCCGGCCTGCAGGGCGCCGCGGCCGATGCCGCGCGCCGCGGTGCCGGCGCCGGCGCGGACGCCGCGGCCGACCTGGCCCATGCCCTGGCCGATGGTGCGGCCGCCCGCGCGGATGGACGCGCC
>JAUHVS010000904.1 GCA_030424955.1 bacterium
TCGGGCAGGTCGAGGCTGTAGGTCACGAAGGGCTTGCCGCCCACGCTGCGCACCCGCCCGGCCGTCTCGGCGCGGATGGAGTGCACCCACATGGCCAGGTGCCGGTACTCGCTGAGCTTGCCCATTAGCGCGCGGCCGCCGCCGGACAGCCGGCTGGCGATCATCTCGGGGGGGATGGCCAGGGTCTCGAGCTTGATGCCCGGCGTGTTACGGAAGGCGATGCTCGCCCAGCCCTGGGTCGCGCCGATGTTCATGTCGATGGGATCGTCGTAGACCCCGAACACGCCCGCGCCTGGGTGAGCGCGGAAGAAGCGCCCCAGGGCCTTGTGGCGGATGCCCGACTGCATCAGCAGCACCGGCGTGTAGGTGGCCGAGGCCGCCACGAACACCGCGCGGCGGGCCCGCACGAAGAACCGGGCGCCGAGGCGGCGGGTGGTGGGGTGCTGGAAGCGCCCGCTGACCCCCTCGGCGCGGCCGCCGCGCATCACCACCTTCTGCACGGGCGCGCATGACAGCACCGTGCCGCCCAGGGTGCGCACCTCGGGCACCAGGTTGACGTTGGTGCTCTGCTTGGTGAGCTTGCGGCACCCCTGCAGGCACTGCCCCGAGCCCTCGCAGCCCTTGGCGTAGCGGGTCATGACGTGGTGCTCCGAGAAGCCGAGCCTGTCGCCCGCGAGGACGGCCAGCTCGGTGGAGCGGCCCCGTGAGGCCTTGGGCACCGGCTCGGCGCACAGCTCACGCTCCAGGTCGTCCTGGTGGCGCCACATCGACGCCGACAGCCCGTCATCGGGCAGGCCGTGCTCGCGGGCCCAGAGCTGAAAGATGTCGCCGGGCGTGCGCACGCAGATGGCCGAGTTGATGACCGTGGTGCCGCCCACGCAGCGGGCCTGAACGACGGGGGAGATGGCCTTGCCCAGGGCGATCTGCAGGCCCCAGTTATCGAACAGGTCGCGCATGGCGCCGTAGGTGGTGGACGGGTAGTCCTGGGGGGCCCGCCAGGGGCCGGCCTCGACGATGGCCACGGTGTAGCCGGCGCGGGCCAGCAGGCTGGCGGCCGCCGCGCCG
>JAUHVS010000415.1 GCA_030424955.1 bacterium
GGACTGGGCGGACATGGCCCCGCAGCGGCCCTTCCCCCGGGGAGATCGCGCCGCCAGCGGGCTGTGCGTCACCTTCAGCCACGCCCAGCACCTGGGCCTGCCCGATCTGGCGCCGAAGGGCAGCCAAGCGTGCCTGACCTGTCACCGGGTGGCCGGCGACGGCAAGACCTACCGCGCGCCGGACCACAGCGCCTGTGCGGGCTGCCACGGCGACGGCCCGGCCGCGGCCGAGCCGGCCCTGGGCGACTGCGCTGCGTGCCACGCGGCCCCGACGGGCGACCTGACCGGCACCGAGGCCGCCGCCGCCTGTCGCCCGTGGCTCGGCGGCGTGGGCCGGCTCATCGATGGCTTCAGCCACGAGACCCACCGCACCGATCCCCGCACGGGCCGGGGGCTGAGCTGCGGGCAGTGCCACGTGGACGCCGCGGGCGCCGAGACGGTGCAGGCCATCTCGCTGCTGCGCGGCAAGAAGCGGGCGATGAACCACGCCTGCCGCGACTGCCACAACGGCCGCACCGCCTTCTCGGTGGATGGGGCCTGCGGGCGCTGCCACAACGACACCTGGCTGGCGCAGCACATCAAGGCGCGGCAGCAGGCGGCCTTCCGGCACGCGCCGCTGCCGCCCCGGCCGGCGAGGATGGGCCGATGAACGCGAGCCCCCGGCGCATCGCGCTGCCCCCCGACGCCGTCATCGAGGCGGCCCTGGCGAAGGCGCCCTTCCTGGCCGCGCTGGCCGATCCGATCCGCCGGGCGATGGCCCGCAGCGCCCACCGCCGCGCCTACGCCGCCGGATCGACGGTGCTGCAGCAGGGCCAGCACGGGCACTGCCTGTTCGTCTTGGTCAGCGGCGCCGTCGAGCTCACCGCGGACGGCGGCGACGGGCCGCCGGTGCGCCTCGACACCGTGATCACGCCCGGGGACTTCTTCGGCGAGGGCGCGGTGCTCGGGGTCACCCTGCGGGCGGCGTCGGCGCGGGCGGCCGAAGACACCGTGCTCGTCGAGATCGACAAGGCGATGATCGAGCGCCTCGACAAGGAGGCCCGCGCGGCCGGGGGGCCCGGGCAGGTGCGCAGCACGCTGGAGGCCCTGGCGCGGGTGCGGGCGGCGCAGGCGTTCTTCGCGCAGCACCTGTACCTGGCCCAGCTGTCGCCCGAGGCCCGCACGCTGCTCGCCGAGGGCACCCGGCTGCGGCTGTTCCGGCGGGGCGAGCCCGTGCTGGAGGAGGGCAGCCGCGCCGAGGACGTGGTGGTGATCAAGTCGGGGCTCGCCCGGCTCGATCGCGCCCGTGAGGGCGGGCGCTCGGTGATCGGCTACTTCAACCCCGGCGACGTGTTCCTGCCGAGCAACCTCACGCCGGCGGGCGTGGGCCAGCCGGCGGTGTGGCCCGGCACCCTGTCGGCGATGCTGCACCTCGAGGTGCTGCAGATCGACCGGCGGGTGTTCCAGCAGCTGGACCTGACCCAGCGCGGCTACTTCATGCAGGCCGAGCGGGACTTCCAGCGCCGGGCTGATCTGCAGCGCGAGGTGCAGGGCGCCGAGGGGGCCCAGAGCACGGTGCTCAGCGCCCTCGAGGCCTTCGAGACCGCCGGCGCGCTCGAGGCGCGGTCCCTGCTGACCATCAACCTCAACGCCTGCGTGCGCTGCGGCAACTGCGTGCGCTCGTGCCAGGCGCGCCACGGGCAGGCCCGCTTCGTGCGCAAGGGCAAGCGCATCACCCGCCGCGAGGACGTCGCGGTCGCGGGGCGCTACGAGACCATCCTGCTGCCGTCGTCGTGCCAGCACTGCGCCAGCCCCGACTGCATGGTGGACTGCCCCACGGGCGCGATTCACCGCAAGTCGACGGGCGAGGTGAGCATCAACCCGGTGACCTGCATCGGCTGCGGCAACTGCGCCCGCGGCTGCCCGTGGGACAACATCACCATGGTGCCGTCCCCCGAGCGGGTGGTGGACGTGCGCACGCTGCTCACCAACCGCATCAACGAGGCCGGGGTCACCCGCGGCGCGTACGCGGACGTCGACTTCCGCCGCATCGCCAGCAAGTGCGATCTGTGCGAGGGCTACGACACCTTCAACTGCGTACACAACTGCCCCACCGGCGCGATCCTGCGGGTGGATCCGGCCACCTACTACGATGAGCTGCGGCAGTTCGTCTCGCGCCCCGAGGAGGGCGTGGGGGCGGGCCGCACGGCCCAGGCGCAGGGCGCGGATCGCGGGCGGATCATCGGCTGGGTGCTGCTGGCGCTGGCGCTGGCCGGGGTCGTGGCCCTGGGCGTGCAGGCGGGCTGGCGCCCCGAGTCGGCGGCCGGCCGCTGGCTGGGGCTGCTGGCGCTGAGCTCGATGGCGGGGGCGACCCTGCTCGCCGCGCGGCGCCGGCTCAACCGGCTCGGCCGGCTGCGGCGCCGGCCACCGGCGGGCGAGGCGCTGCCGCGCCTGAGCGGCTGGCAGCGCTTCCTGGATCGGCAGCTCGGCAGCTTCAAGACCTGGACCCGGGCGCACATGGGCCTGGGGGCGCTGGGCGTCGCGGCGGCCATCGGCCACGCGGGCGGGCGGCCGGGGGCCCCGCTCACCGCGGCGCTCCTGATCCTGACGGGGCTGGAGCTGATCACCGGGGCGCTCGGGGCGGGCTTGCTGCGCTGGCTGCCCCGGCGGGTGTCGCGGCTCGAGGGCGACGCCCTGCTCGAGGACGATCTGGTGGCCGAGGCCGACGCGCTGCGGCGCCGCCGGCGGGATCTGCTGGCTGAGCTCGACGGCGCGACCGCGCAGGCGGACGCCCACCTGGCTGGCGGCGGGGCGGGGCTCTGGACCCGCCTGTTCGGCCGCTACGACGGCGCGGCCCGCCGGGCCGAGGTCGAGGCCGCGGTGGCCGCGGCGCTGGTGGACGAGGCCCGCCGCCCGACCCTGCGCGCGCTGGCCATCGACCAGGTGCGCCTGCGCGAGATCAGCGCCTGCCGCCTGTGCTACCGGCTGCGCCGGGGCTGGCTGGCGAGCCACATCGCGATCACCGTCGCGCTGGCGGTGTTCATCGCCGTGCACGTGTGGGCGGTGCGCTGGCTGTGGGGGTCGCTGACGTGAGCCTGACGCTGACCTTCCTGGAGGGGCCCTGCGCCGGCGAGGTGCGGGTCATCGAGGCCGACGCCGCCTTCATCGGGGCCCGGCCCGAGTGCGACGTGACCATCGACGATCCGCTGCTGGCGGACTGGCACGCCCGCGTGTTTGTCGAGGCCGGGCGGCTGTGCGTCGAGAACTTCGATGCCGACACCGGCACCTACGTCGGCGCCGGCGACGGCGTCGAGGTGGTGGGCGTGGTGGCCCTGGCCGACGGGGCGACGCTGCGGCTGGGCCTCAACCGGCTGACGGTGCACCACACGGCGCAGGCTGCCCCGGCGCTGGCCACGGTGGCCGAGGACGGCCCGCCCACGGACGCCTACGCCACCGTCGCCGAGGCGGGCCCGGTCGCCCCGGCGGCGGCCGACGCCACCCTGGCGATGGACCCGGGCGGCGCGGCTGAGCCCGACGACCCGCCGACGGACGCCTACGCCACCGTCGCGGCCGACCCCCAGGGCGACTGGCGCGCGGCCCTGGGCCCCCGCCCCGAGGAGCGGCCCTCGCAGGCCATCATCGTGGCGCCCGAGGCGTTCCAGCCGTCGAGCGGCCCCGCGGCGCCCCAGGCGCAGCACCGGGGCACGCCCACCACCGTCGTGTATGCCGACGGCGCCGACGCCGCCGCGGTGGCCGCCGCCGTGGCCCAGATCACCCCCGAGGCGGTGCTGCTGCTCGATCTGGCCCGGGGGCAGGGCGCGCCCGCGCTGCCGCCGTCGCTGGCCAACCGCGCCCGCATCGAGCTGAGCACCGCCACCGGCACCCGCGAGGTGCTGCTGGGGCTCGGGCCCGTGACCCTGGGCGGGCCCGGGCGGGACGTGCTGCTGCCCGGCGCCACCGCCGACGCGCACCTGTCCATCGCCCGCCACCCGGCCGGCTACCGCGAGCTTCAGTCCATGGGGGCCGGCGAGCGGCCGCGCCTCAACGGCGAGCCGGTGCACTACGCCGCGCAGCTCATCCACGCCGATCGCGTGACCCTGGGGCCCGCGGTGCTGCGCTTCGTCGCGCAGGGCCACGAGCCCCTGACCGCGGGCGCGGCCGCGCGGGTGCAGCCCGGCGACCAGACGGTGATGGGCGCGGCGGGCGCCCACGACGCCCTGCGGGCGGTGGTCATCGAGCCCGACGCCGACGGCGCGCCCGAGGTCACCCTGGCCGGGGACCTGCAGGCGCGGCCCCGGCTGCGCTTCGTCACCGGCCCGGCCGTGGGGCGCGAGGTGCTGCTGGGGGCCGACGCCGTGACCGTCGGCACCGGCCCAGACGCCACCGTGTCGCTGGACGACGGCCTGGTGGGCGCGGCGCACTGCGCGGTGTGGACCGCCGGCGCGGGGCTCTACCGCATCGAGGCCCTGGACGAGGACCGCCCCACCCAGGTCAACGACGCCCGCCTCACCGGCTGGCAGATCCTGGCCCACGGCGATCTGGTCACCGTCGGGGCGAGCACGTTTGAGTTCCTGGCCGCCGGGCTGGCGGACGCCGATCCCTTCTCGACGGTGGCGGTGGCGGAGCCGCGGTTCCTGCTGCCCGCCGAGGTCATCGTGCGCCCGTCCATCGTCATCGGCAGCGATCCGATGGCCGACGTGGTGCTCGAAGATCCCGAGGTCGAGGGCCGCCACGCCCTGCTGATCTACAGCGCCGTCGAGCAGCGCTTCCGGGTGAAGGATCTGAGCCGCGAGGGCCTGTGGATCGGCGCGCACCGCGTCATCGAGCAGGCCCTGGAGGACCAGGACGTCATCCGCATCGGGCCCTTCGGCGTCGCGGTGACCCTCGAGGGCTTCAACTGCAGCCTGGACATCAGCGCGGAGCGGGCCCCCATCGCGCCCCCGCGCATGGTGCAGGCGGTCGGGGCGGCGTCGCCCTTCGCCACCGTGTTCCGGCTGCCCGCCCGGGCCGTCACCGCCGACGCCCCCGCCGAGGGGCCCGCGGTGCACCGGCCCAAGCGCAGCCGCTCGGCGCCCAAGTGGCGCCCGCCGGCGGACGTGCGCCGCGATGGGCGCGTGCGCTGGATCGCCGGGCTGCTGCTGCTCAGCTCCCTGGCCGCTGCGGGGCTCATCGCGAGCCGCCCCGATGGTGCCGGGCTGGCGGATCGGCCGCTGCCGCCGGTGCACGCCTCCACCGCGTTCGCCACCGCGGCCGCCGGGCTCGACCACGACATCGCCTGCGGCGCCTGCCACACGGCGGGCGCGCGGCCCGGCCCCGCCGAGTGCGGCGCCTGCCACGCCGATCAGGCGGCAGCGCCCGCGCCGCCCACGGCCCACAGCCAGGCCGGCCTGGCCTGTGGGGCCTGCCACGTGGCGCACCCCGAGGGCGAGGCGCCGACGCACCTGCTGGCCGCCGACGGCTGCGCGGGCTGCCACCCGGGCCCGGGCGACACCCTGCCCGGCGGGGTGCCCGAGGCGCAGCGCCGCCACACCCTGTTGGCCCGCATCGATCCCGCCCGCGTCGCGCAGCCCGTGCCGGCCAGCGTGCGCTTCCGCGCGGGGCTGCCCTCGCCGGCGCTGCACCGGGCCCACCTGGGGCTCGGCACGGCCTGCTTCGCGTGCCACGCGCCGGGCGAGTCCCCGGCGGAGCGCCCGGCGGTGGCCGCGAGCGCCTGCCTGACCTGCCACGGCGGCGCGCCCGCGCTGGCCCAGCCCTGCAGCGCCTGCCACCTCGAACACCCGGCGGCCGACGCGCCGGGGATCCAGGTCGCGGCGGCGTCT
>JAUHVS010000416.1 GCA_030424955.1 bacterium
CGGGTCCAAATGACCCACCACCCGAAGTCACCCACTATGACAAGGGCGTCATAGTGCTCTGCAAGGGTTGCAGAGTAGAGCTCGCTAACAGGCATTGATACCAGATCGTTCAATGGGCGTCGACCCGATTCCCTATCAGCCCCTGCCAACGCTGAGTTGCGAGGGCACCCGCGCCCTCGAGCGCCGCCTGGACGTGGGCCGCGGCGTGTGCTGCGGGCGCGTCAGCGGGCAGCCGCACGGGCTCGCCCACGACGATCACCACTCGAGAGAACGGCATCGGCAGGAAGAAGCCATCCCAGGCCGTTCGCAGGCGCCAGCCACGGCCCGCGGCAGCCACGGGCCACAGGGGCGCTCGACAGCGGCTCGCCACCCACCCGGCCCCGGACTTCGCGATCTGCGCCGGGCCCCGAGGGCCGTCGGCGGCCACCACGGCGATCCCACCGGCCGCCACGGCGCGACGCAGCCCGCGGGCCGCCGAGAGCGCCCCGCGAGAGCTCGACCATCACCCGCGCCTGGAACCGCCCGTCCCTTGATCGGCTGATCGGCGCGACCGCACCGACGGGCCGGATCGCCAACAACGGCAACTGCTGCCCATGCCAGAACGCGACCACGCCCGGCCCTGTGAGCGGAGGCCCCAGCCGATGCACGCGGAGGGTGGCGATCCAGCAGCGGACGAGCACGGCCACCACCCACGCGCCCAAGGCCGCCCTCATGCCAACCGCCCATCGATCAGGTGGACCGTGAGATCCGCCGCTCGGGCCAGCTCGGCGTCATGGGTCAGCAAGAGCACCGTCCGCCCGGCGTCCACCAGGGCCCGCAGGCGCGCGCCCAGGGCGGCCCGCCCCTCGCGGTCGAGGTGGGCTTCGGGCTCATCGAGCACCAGCAACCAGGGCGCGCCATACAGCGCCCGCGCGAGGGCCACCCGCTGCCGCTCACCGCTCGACAGCCCGGCCCCGGCGTCCCCCAACGCACCGTCCGCTCCCAGCCGCTGCCAGACCGAGGTCAGCCCGGCGTCCTCAATCGCGTGTTGGAGCCGCGCTGCGTCCAGCGCTCTGCCATCCACGATGGCCGCCTGCACGCTGCCTCGGGGGAGGCTCGGTGCGCCCAGCAACCACCCGACCCGCCGGCGCCAGGGGTCTGGGGCCAACGCGCCGAGCGCCGCCTCGCCCACGCGCACCTCGCCCTCCCACGCGGTCAAGAGGCCCCCGAGCAGCCAGGCGAGGGTCGACTTACCGGCCCCATTGGGCCCGACCACCGCGACCAGCCCGCCGGCTGGCAGATCCAGCGCGTCGATGGACAGCACCTGCCGCCCCCCTCGGTGGACGCGCACGCCGCGCAGGTGGATGGGGACCGGCTGGCTCGGCGGCGCCAAGCCCACGTCCCCGGTCGGCAGCCGCGCAGGGTGCATCAGCAGCTCATCGATGCGCGCCAGGGCCATCCGCCCGGGCTCGATGACGGCCTGCGCGCGGGCGAGACCCTTGGCGGGCTCGTAGACAAGGAGCAGCGAGACGAAGAAGCCCATCACATGCTCGGCGGCGACCACCCCGGCGGCGATGCGCTGGCTCGCCCACCACAGCGTGAGCCCCAGGGCCACCGCCCCGGCCAGCTCGGTGAGGGGGCTGGCGAGGCTGGCCAGGCGCGCTGCGTCCAAGTGCGCCGACGCCACCGCCTCGATGTCTGCCGAGACCCGCCTGCGGGCAGCCCCCTGGTCCCCTGCCAGCTGCAGCTGTGGGAGCCGCGCGAGGTCCTCAGTCATGCGGCCGGTGAGCGCCCCACGCCCTGCCAGGCCGGCCCGCGCGGCCCGCTTCAGCCGGCGCCTGAGCCGATCGAGCGGCCAGAAGATCACCGGATAGACGGCGAGGCCAGCCAGGGCCATGCGCCAATCCAGCACCAGACACACGCCGACCAGCACGACGATCTGCGCAGCGTCTCTCGCCCGCCGAAGGTACCCGGCGACCAGCAGCTGCTGAACCGCCGCGGCGTCGTGCACCATCCGCCCGACCACCTCACCCACGCCCATCGTGTGGGCCACATCTGGCGGCAACGCGAGCACCCGAGCGTGCACGGCCGCCTGCACCCGCTGCACCAGCCCAAGGCCGAGGCGCGCTGAGCGCACGGCGTGTCGGTGCGCGGCCCAGCCCTTGAGCGCGGCCACCCCCACCACCACCCCGGGGAGCGCGACCCGCAAGCTCTCGACCGACGGTGCGGGCGGCAGGACGTCAGCCCAGGCGGCCGGCCAGGTCAGGCGGGTGCCCCCGAAGAGGGCGCGGAGCACGGGCCCGACCAGCAGCCCGTACGCCCCAGTACAGACCGCCAGCACGGCGGACCAGAGCGCGACAGCCGCCAGCCCCCGGCGGTCCTGGGGCGCCAGCCAGGGCCGCAGGCGGCCAGGTGACCGTCGCCTTGCACCTGTGAGCGCCACGGCTGCGTCCTTGGCGCTCAGCATCTGCGTGACGCACCGGGCGCGATCGCGCTACAAGCGATCAACCGAGTGAGGTCAACGTGTCGCCGTCCGCCGGGCCGAAAGTCAGCCTCCGCTTCGACGCCCCCGCCGTGTTCGAAGAGTTCTGCGAGCAGACCATCGCGCGCGGCCTCCTCGACGCCGCCGTCGATAACGCGCCCGTCCCTGGCGCCTGGGTGGTCATCGAGATCTTCCCGCCGGGCATCGAGACACCCCTCGTCGTCGACGCGCGGGTTGTGCACCGCGGCGCCCGAGATGTCTGCCGGCTTCGCTTCCAGTGCTCCGAAGCCCAGCGCGCGTGGCTGTCGGGCTTCTTGGCGGGCGTTCATGCGACGCCAGCTCCCCAGGCGAGCGAGGCCGCCACCGTCGACGACCCCCAGGGGCTGTTCGACCGCCTCGACGACTTGACCTACTACGAGCTGCTGGGGGCACCCGTTGACGCGCCCGATCGCGATCTGCAGTTGGCGTTCCACGCCCTCTCGCGCCAGTACCATCCCGACCTCTTCCATGGCGTCGCGGCCGAGCGTCGCGACCCCGTGGCTCGCGTGTACCGCCGTTTGAACGAGGCGTACAGCGTGCTGCGCTCCCCGGCCCGCCGCCGTAGCTACGATCGCGGCCTCGCGGGGCCGCGGCACAGCTGGCGACTGCGCTGGAACGACGAGACGCCGCAGCCCACGAGCCGCGATCCGGAGCCCACCGAGCGCCACCCCCGGGGCGCCCACTACGCCGCGCGCGCCAACCAGCGTCTCGCGCTCCCGCGGCCGCGCCACGCGGGTCCAGAGGTCGAGGTCATCCGGCTGTTGCGGACGGCCGCCCTCCTGGAGCCGGAGAACCAGACCTATCGCGATGCGCTGACGCGCGTCATGACGGGGGCGCCGGGCGCGCTGGTCCCGCCCCCGCGGCCAGGCCGAGCACCGCACGCACCCGGCGGGACCGCGCGGCCGCCGGCCCCCCCCACCAAGCCCGCTGAGCCAGGCATCCGGGTGACCCGCACCCCCCGCCACCACGATCCATAGCCCGACACCGCCCGGCCGGCCCCTTCCGTCGTCCACAGTGAAGAGATCGGGAGGTTGGCGCCGGCAGCCGCAGACCCGCGGCGGCGTGCGGCCCCCAGCCGGCGGCAGCCGCCTGCTGCGCTTGCCTGGCAAGACTGCAGACGAAGAAGACGTACGCGAGGGGATCGCTAGAAGCGGCCGACCCAACCGATGCTGGCGCCGGTGGCCGATGCGCCGACCTGCACCTGGCCGGCCGCGGGGGTCTCCGGCTCTGCGTCGAGCCATAGCCAGACCGCGGCGCCCAGGCCCACCGCTGCGACCGCAAAGCTCACGTCAGCGATCAGGGCCTTCGTCTCAGCGTCGTCCTTGAACGCCAGCGCCGGCGCCCGGCGCTCGGCCGAGCGCGCCTTGGAGGCGTCGTCGAGGGCCATCAGGCCGAAGGTCGTCCCCACCGCCGCGGCCGCGATCCCGGTCCCCAGCGCCACCCACGGCAGCGGCCCGGGCCCCGACTCAATGACCTCAACCGGGGCGGCCTTCGACAACGTGTTCGCGACGTCCGCTGGTTTCGCGGGCGACGGCTCGCCGCCCAGCTGGCGCACGCGGTGAATGATCGCGGTCTCGTCCGCCGGCGTGGTCGCGAGGTAGGCGCGATACCACTCAACAGCGCCCGCCTTGTCGCCGAGCTGCTCCCGGCTCCGGGCCACGTTGTACAACAGGTCGCGGTGACGGGTGAGCGTGTAGGCCTCCTGGAAGGCCACCACCGCCTCTTCAAAGCGCCCCTTTCGGTAGTGCTCGAGGCCGCTGAAGAACAACACCTCGGTGCGGTCGAGGGTCGCCTGGTCCAAGACGCCAATCTCGCGGACGTCGTGCACCTCCTCCTCGGACTCGGCCGCGGTCTCAGCCAAGGACAAGGGCGACGCGCTCAGCACCGCGGCCCCGCACAGCGTCGCCAACCAGCGGCGCATCACTGACCACCGCAGTTGGTGAGATCATCTCCGCAGCCAGCCGCGCCGGGCCCGAACCGACAGCACCCGATGTCCCCTGCGTAGCCGGCCTCGCCGCCGACCGCGGCCTCACTACACTGCAGCCCGCGGTTCAGCGCCTCCAGGCGCGAGCTCGCGTCCCCACCGTCGCCACCGAGGCCGGGATCGCCCGTGCGGTAGGTCAACCGACGCTGATCGGGGTCATTGTTGACCGACACGCCGGCGTAGTTCTCGAGCCGCGCGTTTGAGTTGGCGAGGGACAGCAGGTTGTTCGCCGTCGGGTTGATGCGGAAGAGTGCGAAGCTTGGCCCGCCCCCGCCGCCACCCGCGTTGCCACCGCACCCACCGGGACCGCCGACCCCGCCGTTGCCGCCTACGGGGCAGTTCACGCAGCTCTGATCAGACAGCGAGAGGCCGCCGAGGCCGCCCAGCTGGCCAACGCCGCCGGATCCGCCATTGCCGCCGGTCCCCCCCCGGGCGGGAAACAGCTCAACCCCCTGAAGCCGCAGGGTGCCGTCCATGACCGAGACCGCGAACGAGCCGCCGCCACCGAAGCCCTCCTGGCCGCCCAGCCCGGCGCAGCCACCCGCACCACCGCCGCTTCCACCGCCGCCGGGCCGGTTGCCAGCGTCCTTCGCGCCACCACCGCCGCCGCCGCCACCCTTGCCGTTGTTCCCTCGCACACCGGCGACCGAGCCCCGGGGGACCCACACCGCGGTCGCAGGGTTGATCCGACCCTCGCGCAGGCCCGCGGCTCCATTGGCGCCGTGACTGCCCGCGTCACCGGGGGCGCCCGGCTGACCATCGTCGCCCACGTTGGCGCCGGCGCTGCCGCCGTCACCGCCGTTCGCAGCCCCGTCTTCGCCATCGGTCGCCTGGTTGGGGGGATCTTCCCCGCGCCCACCATCACCGCCCTGGGTGTTGTTGAGGCAGTCTTGGTTGCGCCCCGCCGCACCGCCAGCGCTAGGCGTGGCGTTGCCGTCGCTGCCAGGCGAGCCCGCACCGCCCTGACCAGCACGGGCGTTGGCGCCGTTTGCCCCATCCGTCCCCGCGTGCCCCGTGCCGCCCCGGCCCGAGAACACGGCGACGTTGCGCAGCACGAGGTTCTCGGCAACTCGAATGGCGATGACACCCACCGAGGACCGGTCTTCGGGGGCGTCGGTCGCCCGCACGCGCACCTCGTCGAGGAGCGTCTCGGCGTTGATGTCCTGATACCGCAGCACAACGTGGTTGCCGGTCAGCACCGTCGCCGCCACGTCGCGGCTCACGCGCGCCCACCCTTGGTTGGGATCGTAGCCCCCATGGATCGACACCCCCGACGGCACCGGGAGCCCATCGGTCGCCGCGGAGGGCGGCACG
>JAUHVS010000417.1 GCA_030424955.1 bacterium
GGCGTCGTCGAGATCGAACCGATCGGCGTCGGCGAAGCGCACCTGGGCCGAGTGCACCGGCTGGCCGTCGAGGGCCACCGTGATCTGCGCGGGCCGGTGGCCGCGCTTGACCAGCGCGACGTGGTGCCAGCCCTCTGCGGGCAGCGGATCGACGCAGAAGACGTGGAGCGTGCCCTCCGCGCCGCGCAGCGTGCCGCCGAGCCCGCTGCCTTCGCAGGGGTCTAGCCAGCGGCAGCCGATCCAGGCGTGCCCCTGGCCCTCTCCGCCGAGCAGCACGCCGTTGCGCCGCACGCAGTCGCCCAGCTGGGCGAAGGCTGTCCAGGTGAAGTCGCCGCGGCCGAAGCGGGCGGCCAGCGGATCGACGTCGAGCCGGTCGGCGCCATCGAGGCGCAGGGCGCGGCCCAGCACCCCCGCGACGGCGGCGCCACCGACGCGCTCGACGGGGGTGTCGGCGCCGCTGCGATCGGTGGGGGCGTCGCCGTCCAGGTGCAGCAGCAGGGTCAAGCCATCGCGGGACACGGGGCGGTCCGGGAAGGGCGGCTCTGGCTCGCCGGCGTCGGTCAGGGCGCGGCCGTAGGGGGCCGCGGGCGCCCAGACGAGCTGGGTCCAGCGCAGGCCGTCCGGGGCGGGGCGGGGGGCCGACGTGAAGTCACCATCGGTCGCGTCCCCCACCAGCCGCAGCCCGTCGCGGCCCCAAACGGTGTTCGTGTAGGTGCCGGGGGGGGCGTCGTCGTCGATCCACCACACCGGGCCCGCGTCGGGGCCCTGGTCGGGGGCCGCGGCGTCTGGCGAGGGCGCGGCGTCGAGGAGCCCGGCGTCGCGCGGCGCCTGGTCGGGCAGGGTCAGGTCGGGGGGCGCGCCGTCAAGCCGCGCCGCGTCGAGCGGGCCCTGATCGGGCTGCGCCTGGTCGGGCAGCGGCGCCCCGTCCAGGGCGGGCGGCTGGCTGTCGGCGGCCCGGATCACCTGGGGCGGCCCCTCCAGATCGAGGGTCGGCGAGCAGCCGGCGAGCAGCGTGAGGGCGACCAGGGTGCGCATACCGCCGACGATAGCACCCCGCGCACCGCGCAGCGTTTGCTTGAGCGGCCCGTCCCGCTAAAGTGGGGGCCTGACTGGGGGGTCCTTATGACGGTTCGATGGCGCACGCTCGCCCTGCTGGGGGCGTTCCTCGCCCCGCCCGCGTGGGCGCAGGTGCCCGCAGAGATGCATCAAGAGGGGCTGCTGCAGGCGGCCAACGGGATCCCGCTGGAGGGCCCGGTCGATCTGCGGTTCCGGCTGTACCAGAACGCGGCCGGCGGGGCCGCGCTGTGGACCGAGGACCACCGTGGCGTCGAGGTGTTCGACGGCTACTACAGCGTGCTCCTGGGCTCGCAGCGGGCCCTGGATCCCACCCTGGTGGCGCAGGCCCGCTTCTTGACCGTGGCGGTGGACGGCGGCGCCGAGCTGCTGCCGCGGGTGCGCCTGGCGTCGGTGCCCTTCGCGCTGCTGGCGCAGGACGTGATCGGCGGCAAGGTCGACGCCCGCAACGTGCGCATCGCCGGCAACCTGGTCATTGACGATCAGGGCCGCTGGGTGGGCGATCCGGCAGGGCTGCAGGGCCCCCAGGGGCCGCAGGGCGTCGCGGGGCCGGCTGGACCGCAGGGCCCCCAGGGGCCGCAGGGGCCGGCCGGCGTCGCCGGGGCCGCGGGTGGCAACGGCAGCCCCGACACCCCCGCGCAGGTGCGCGACAAGCTGGCGCAGGTCGACGGGGCGGGCTCGGGCATCGACGCTGACCGGCTGGATGGCCTGGACGCCACCCAGTTCATGCGGGCCGATCGCGACACCGGCACCACGGGCCGCCTCAGCGCGGGCAACGGCCTGAGCGTCACCGCGGGCGGCCAGCTGGTGGCTGAGGTGACCGGGGGCCCTGCGGGCAGCCCCGACACCAACCGGCTGACCCGGCTGCGGCCCCAGGACGGCGCCACCGAGGGGGGCCACCTGGAGCTGGCGGGCGCCGCGAACCAGCAGGACTGGGCCATCGACACCCAGAACGGCAACCTGCGCTTCTACGAGCCCGGGCCCTCGAGCGCGGCCAACAAGACCGAAGGCAACGTGCTGTTCTTCCGGCCGGGGGGCGACATCTCGGTCAACATCACGGGCAACCTGAGCGCGAAGGGCCTGTCGGGCTCCCAGCTCACCATCGCGGGCCGGCCGATCATCGACAGCTCGGGCAAGCTCAACCAGGCCCAGTGGGATCTGCAGACCGAGCTGCGCGTGCTGACGAACACCGTCGGCGCCCTCGATCACAACATGTACATCAACTATCCCAACCGCCCGGATTCACAGACCTATCTGTACAACGATCCCATCGTGAGCGGCACGCTGACGGTGACCGGCAACGTGCTGTTGGGGGGCTCGCGCCTGTTCGACGTGGGCATCACCGAGACCTGTGAGGCCAACGGCGGGGCCCTGGGGGCCTGCGGCCGGGGCGGCCAGTGGCGCTTTGGCAAGATCGCCATCGACGACGACGCGGGGGCGGTCGCGGGCCGCATGGCGGCGCTGCCCGCCGAGTCCATCGGGGTGGCCGGCGAGGTGCGCGCTGACGGCGAGATCCGCACGGCCAGCCACATGCGCGTGGGCGGCAACCTGCACTTCGGCAGCGCCACCATCTACGCGGACGGCACGGTGTTCACCTGCGAGCGCAGCGGCGGCGTGTGCCCCAACAGCGGCTTCTGGACCTTCGACAAGATCGTGCTGGAGCACAACCACGCGGACGTGGCCGCGCGCATGGCGGCGACGCCCACGGGCTCGATGAACGTCGAGAACCAGATCCGCGCCGACGGCGACATCATCAGCGGCAACAACATCATCGCCGCGGGCCAGGTGCAGGTGGGCACGTCGGCGCTGCGCAACGGTGAGCTTCGCCTGGGCGCGGCGGCGAACCAGCGGCTGTCGGCCGCACAGCTGACCACCCTGGTGGGCGGCGGCAACGCCGACGCGCTGCACACCCACGCGGGCCTGGGGGCCAACCCGTGGGTGCGCATCGGCAACCTCAACGACTACTTCGGGCTCGCCGCGCAGTACCCGCACACCGAATACGAGTTCGGCGTGACCTACAACACCAGCAGCATCCTGCCGGTGACCTTCACGGGCTGGAACGGCGGCACCCGGGTGATCGGCAAGCACGACTACCTGATCGGCGACCGCTTCCCCTGGGAGGGCGGCAACTACTTCAACATGGGCGGGGCCATCTGGCTGTCGGGCACCCAGTCGGGCACCGACAACGGCTGCAACGCGGCCGGCCAGTGGTACCACCAGTACTACCACTGGGTGAACGGCACCCTCTTCTGGGTGGGCAGCAACGGCTGCAGCGTGCCCAGCCTGTTCGTGAGGCGGTACTGAGCATGGGGCGGGTCCTCGGGTGGGCAGTGATCGCGGCCTTGGCGCTGTGGGGCTGTGATGACGGCGAGACGACCGGTGGCGCGGGCGGCGCAGGCGGCGCGGGCGGTGCCGGCGGCGCGGGCGGTGCCGGCGGCGCCATGACCCCAGACCAGGGCGGCGCGGGCGGGGCGGCGGACGCTGGCCCCGATCAGGCGCTCCAAGACACGGGCCTGGCCGACATGGCGACCCCCGACGCGGGCCCGGTCGCCGACGTGGGCCCGGACGCTGAGCCGCCCCCCGACGGGGACGGCGACGGCGTGCCGGACGGCAGCGACAACTGCCCGGCCACGGCCAACGCGGCCCAGCGCGACGGCGACGGCGACGGCGTCGGCGACGACTGCGACGCCTGCGCGCAGGGCGACGACGCGGCGGACGGCGACGGCGACGGCGTCGCGGACGCCTGCGACAACTGCCCGGCCACGGCCAACGCCGATCAGGTGGACGCGAACGGCGACGGGGTGGGCGACGCCTGCGCCGCGGCGCCCATGGACTCCGACGGCGACGGCGTCGCGGATCCCGCCGACAACTGCCCGGCCCTGTCGAACCCCGACCAGGCGGACGGCGACGGCGACGGCGTGGGCGACGTGTGCGACGTGCCCGACAGCGACGGCGACGGCGTGCCCGATCCCAACGACAACTGCCCCGCGGTGGCCAACCCCGATCAGGCGGACGCCGACCAGGACGGGGTGGGCGACGCCTGCGTGCCCATGGGGCCCGCCGACCGGGACGGCGACGGGGTGCCGGACGCCGACGACAACTGCCCCGACACCCTCAACGCCGATCAGCGCGACCTCGACAACGACGGCGTGGGCGACGCCTGCGAGGCCGTGGACATGGGCCAGGACGGCGACGGCGACGGGGTGCCGGACGCGCAGGACAACTGCCCGCGCACCGCCAACCCGCAGCAGGCGGACGTGGACGGCGACGGGGTGGGCGACGCCTGCGAGGCCATCGCGGGCGACGCGGACGGCGACGGCACGCCCGATGCCGAGGACAACTGCCTGTTCATCCCCAACCCCGACCAGTCCGACCTGGACGGTGACGGGTTCGGCGACGCCTGCGATCCCGACCAGCCCGACCCCATGGGGGACGACCGCGACGAGGACGGCCTGCTCGACGACGCCGACAACTGCCCCGACACCGTCAACCCGGCGCAGTTCGACCGCGACAACGACGGCGTGGGCGACCTGTGTGACAACTGCCGGGGCATCCCCAACGCCGACCAGGCCGACGCGGACGGCGACGGGGTGGGCGACGCCTGCCCGGTGGTGGCGCAGGACCTGGACGGCGACGGGGTGGCCGACGCCGATGACAACTGCCCCATGGTGCCCAACGCCGATCAGGCCGACGGCAACCAGGACGGCGTCGGCGACGCCTGCAGCGGCGACGCGGACGCCGACGGCGACGGCGTGTCGGACGACCGCGACAACTGCGTGCGGGTGCCCAACCCCAACCAGGTCGACAGCAACGGCGACGGCGTCGGCGACGCCTGCTCGGGGGACCAGGACGGCGACGGCGTGCCCGACGTGGACGACAACTGCCCGCTGGTGGCCAACCCCGATCAGGCCGACATCGACATGAGCGGCGTGGGGGACGCCTGCGATCCGGGCGGCGATCCCGATGACGACGGGATCATCACCTTCAACGACAACTGCCCGCAGGTGGCCAACCCCGACCAGGCCGACGCCGACAACGACGGCGTGGGCGACGCCTGCGAGGTGCCCTGATCCGGGCCCGCTGGCTTGGGCTGGCCCTGGGGCTCGCCCTCGGCGTGGCCGCCCCAGCCGGCGCCGCGCCCCCTGTCTCTCCGTCCTCCGTCTCCTCACCCCCAGCGCCTCAGACCTCTGGGGCGGCCCTGCGCGATGGCCTGCCGGCGACGGCCCAGGTGCCGGTGCGCTTTGTGCCGCAGGGCCGCGCGCCGTGGTGCAGCGCGGCCGCGGTGGTGATGGCGGCCAACGCGCGGGGCGCCGCGCTGACCCTCGCGCCGCTGGTGCGCGCCGTGCCCGTCGCGGCCGATGGGGTCGCCTGGGTCGATCTGATGGAGGCCCTGGCGCCCGCGGTGGAGGTGCTCCCCATCGCGGCCGCCGCCCCGACCCTACGGGGGCTGGTGGCGGCGGGCGTCGCGCCGGAGCGGATCGTCCAGCAGGCCTGTCCGGGATTGCCGGACGCCATTTCGAACGACGTCACCGGCGCCCAGGCCGCGGCCCTGCTGGACACCTTCGTGCCGGCGGCGCTGGATGCATTTGCGCACCGCCCCTCCCGGGTCCTCGCCTTCCTGGGGTGCACGCATTTCGGCTACCAGGCGGATCGTTTCCGCGCGCGGCTCGAAGCCGGGGGCGTCGACGCGACCGTCATCGATCCCAACATTGCCGCCGCC
>JAUHVS010000905.1 GCA_030424955.1 bacterium
GTGGGCGCGGGCCAGCAGGACCGGTGTACGGGGGTCGACAGTCCAAGGCGTGGGCATGGTCAGCCTCCGATGCCGGCCGGGGGTGGGCCACGGGCGCCGGTGGGGGGCCGGGCAGGGGTGGCGCACGAGGTGTCAGAGAAGGGGGAGGAGAGGGGCGGCCCTGGGCAGGATGAGAAGGAAGGACCGCCATAGCCTCCCGGCCAAGAGGCTGCGGCGGGGCGCAGGCGGTGTCAAGCGCTGTGCGCGGGGGCGCGAGGCCCGCGGGGCAGGGGGCTCTCGACGACGCGCGGGCCGCTGGGGCACCCTCGCCGTGCACACGACAGGAGGCCCCCATGGCGACAGACGACCGGCCCCGGATCACGGGCATCGGCGGCGTGTTCTTCAAGTCCGACGATCCGGCGGCGATGCGGCGCTGGTACGGCGAGCACTTTGGCCTGAACACCAACGACTACGGCGCGACCTTTGAGTTCCGAGAGGCGGACGCCCCCGACACCAAGGCCTACCTGCAGTGGTCGCCCTTCGCGGCCGACACCGCCTACTTCGCGCCCTCGGCGAAGCCCTTCATGATCAACTACCGGGTGCGCCACCTCGAGGCGCTGCTCGAGCAGCTGCGCGCCGCCGGCGTGACGGTGCTGGATGAGATCGCCCACGAGCCCTACGGCAAGTTCGTGCACGTGCTCGATCCCGAGGGGAACAAGATCGAGCTGTGGGAGCCCGTGGACGCCGGGCTGGATGAGCCTGGCAGCGGCGACGCCGAGGGCTGACGGCGGGTGGCTCCCATATGTCGACTTGCATCAAAATAGATATCGATCTAATTTGATCAGCGTCGAACAAGAAAGGGGGCCCCATGCACGACGACCTGGGCCTGTTGGTGCGCTTCTTCAAGACCCTGGCCGATCCCACGCGGCTGCAGATGCTGGGCCTGCTGGCGATGCGAGAGCGCAGCGTCGCCGAGCTGGCCGAGGCGGTGGCGGTGAGCGCGCCCACCGCCAGCCACCACCTCACCC
Source organism: bacterium (assembly GCA_030424955.1). Taxonomy (GTDB): domain Bacteria; phylum Myxococcota_A; class Bradymonadia; order UBA7976; family UBA1532; genus JACKDL01. The sequence goes on from JAUHVS010000905.1 coordinate 1,008, forward strand.
GGCTCAAGCAGCTTGAGCTCGTGGCCGTGCGCGCCGAGGGCACCCACCGCTACTA
>JAUHVS010000418.1 GCA_030424955.1 bacterium
AAAGGGCTCGGACGGATCGGCGTCACACCCGGTGAGGGCGGCGAGCAATAGGGCAGCGGCGAGGGTACGCATGCCGTCCGTATACCTGATCGGCGGCCGTCTGGGCGACCGCGCACCGCGCGGTGCATGACCACGGGCGACCACGGCGCGGCGGCCGGCCCGCGCGTCAGCGCACCCGCAGGCTGGGCGCGCGGCGCAGGGCCACCAGGAACACCCGCAGGTTGGCCTTGTCGCGCTCGGGCAGCGCCTGCCAGGCCTCGGCGGCGAAGGCCGCCTCGCCGCCGTGCCGCGCGATGGCGCCGTCTACGGTGGTCGCGCTGCCGTCGTGCAGGTAGGGCCCGGTCTGCGCCAGGCCCCACAGGCGGCGGGTGAGGTACTGCGCGGTCGGCACGCCAGCCTCGACGTGCCGCGCCGCCAGCCCCGGGCCCAGGTCGTGCCGCTTGAAGTCGCTGAACACGGGCACCCAGTACTGGCCGTCGTCGGGATCGAAGGGCGGCGTGGGCTGGGCGCCGTCGGTGGCCAGGTTGACGGCCACGGTGTGCCCGCTGAGGGCCGCGGTGGTGGTGTAGACGGGGTCGCGCACGGGCATGAAGGGCGTGTGGCAGCCGCTGCAGCCCGTGGCCTCGAACACCGCGGCGCCGTCGAGCCAGCGCAGGGCGAAGTCCTGGGCCGACAGCACCTCGGGCAGCGCCCGCGCGAAGGGATCGGCCAGGTAGGGCCCCTCTTCGGGCACCGACAGGCCGGGGGCGTCGAGGGTGGCCATGAACAGCACCAGGCTGGTGAGCATGCCCTCGGTGATCTCGCGGGTGACGCCGTCGGCGTCGGGGTCGAGGGGGTCGGGCCCGCCGCCCAGGTCGAGGTCGCCCGGGGCCGCCACCAGGGCCTCGGCCTGCAGGTTCATGTGGATGTGCAGGCTGTGCTGCGTAAAGGCGCGCAGCGTGGGGAAGATGCCCTTCCAGCCGAAGGGCTTGACCACCAGATCGGGGTCGACGCCCTGCACCCCACTGGTGTCGAGGGCGCCGTCCGGCTGGGCGGTGACGGTGCCGAAGAAGGTGCCCTTCGCGGTGAGGTTGACGGTGGCCGCGGCGCCGCTGTCGGCGGCCTGCGCCTGGGCCTGCGCCACCTGCTCGGCGAGGTCAGCGGTCATCTCGGCGCCGATGCGCTCGGCCCAGCCCGCGCCCCACAGGGCCGGTGGGTTGCGCAGGTCGTGGGTGCGCACGTCGTCGCCGTCGCCGTACAGGAAGCTGCCGTCGGCCCGGTCGCCCGCGCCGGCGAAGCCGCCCTTCCAGTGGCACGACACGCAGTTGTGGGCGTCGGGCCCGCCGAAGTGGCCCTTCTGGAAGCGCCGCAGGTTGGGGCGGGGCCGGTCGCCCGCGGCGGTGCCCGGCGTGCCGGCCAGGTCGTTGCCGAAGCCGTCCTCGAGGGTCCACGGCCGCAGGAAGAGCGCGCGGCCCACGTCGACGAGCTGGGGCACCGAGACGCAGCCGGCGGCGATCCACGCCTGCTCAACCCGCACCCGGGCGCGGTCCGCGGCGGGGTCGTAGGCGGCGTGCAGGCGGTCGGCCTCGCGGGCGTCGCGGTAGGCCAGCCAGCGGGCCGCGGTGTCGACGTCGACGGCGGCGTTGATGGGCCCGCCCAGGCCCGGCGGCGGGGTCCAGGGGGGGCAGGCGGGGTCGACGCCCGCGTCGGGGGGGCTGGCGTCGGGGCTGGCGTCGGGGGTGGCGTCCGGGCGGCCCGCGTCCAGAGCGGCGTCCAGGGGCGTGCCCTGGTCGAGGGTGGCGTCCAGCCGCGCGGCCGCGTCGAGGGCGGCGTCCCGCGCGGCGTCCACCGGCCGGCCCAGGTCGACGGGGCCGCCCAGATCGGCGGCGGGGCCCGCGGGGCCGGCCGGTCCTGGCGGGCCCGCGGGGCCCTCGCACGCCCAAAGTCCAGGCACAGCGAGCGCCGCGGCCCACACCCAGCGCCGCCCCCAGCGGCCGCGCGCGCTCACTCGACCACCAGGCTGGCGCGGCGGGTCAGCGACATGAGGAACACCCGCAGCGCCCCTTGATCTTCGGGGGCCAGCGCGCGGTACGCCGCCCGGCTGTCGTCGGCCTCGCCCCCGTGCCACTCGATGGCGTCGTGCACGGTGGGCGCCCGGCCGTCGTGCAGGTAGGGCGCGGTGTCGGCCAGGCCCCACAGCGGGCGGGTGACCCACACCGCCCCCGGCACGGGCGTCGCGCCATCGGGCGGCGCCTCGGGGCCGGGCTCGGCCAGGGCGGGGCCCAGGTCGTGGCGCTTGAGGTCGGTGAAGGCGAACACGGGCACGCCGCCGGGGATCTGGCCGTCGGGGCCCTCGCCCGGGTCGATGCGCAGCGGCCGCGGCGCCTGCCCCACCTCGGCCAGATCGAAGCCGTAGGTGAACGCCGGCTCGCCCAGCCCGTGCAAAGTGGTCTGGGTGTCCCGCAGCCGAAGCTCGGGCGTGTGGCACGCGGCGCAGCCGATGTCGTCGAAGAGCGCGCGCCCCCGCGCCTGGATCAGCGCCATGCGCGGATCGGCCGCCGGGCGGAAGATCGGCGTGCCGAGCTGGGTCATGTACGCCCCCAGCAGCATGGCCTGGCCGTTGCTGCCCTCGTAGCCGGCGCCGTCATCGTCGGGGTCCCAGAAGGGGCCGGCGCCGAGCCACGCAGCGGGGTCGTCGGCGCCCTCGAAGGTCTGCACGCGGCTGGTGGTCTGCAGGCCCAGGTGCACCTGCAGCGCCTCGTCGGCCAGGGCCACCAGCCCGGCGTGGCGGCCCTTCCAGCCGAAGGGGCGCACCTGCAGGTCGGGGTCGACCCCCTCGACGCCGCTCAGGTCGGCCACGCCGTCGGGCGACACCACCACCCGCCCGAAGGTCAGCCCGTGGCTGCGCAGGGTGGACTCGATGGGGGCGTCCGAGAACTCGGCGCTGGCCTGCAGCCGCGCCACCTGGTCGCGCAGGTTGGCCGTGATCTCGGCGGCCAGGCCCGCCAGGTAGCCCGCGCCCATGATGTGCGGCGCGTCGCGCACGGTGGCGCTGCTCAGGTGCCAGCCGTCGCCGCGGAACAGGCCCACCTGGGTGAGCGTGCCGGCGCCGTCGGTGCCGCCGCTGAAGTGGCAGGCCCGGCAGGAGCCGGCGTCGAGCCCGCCCCGCTCGCCGTCGTGCACCCGCCGCACCTTGGGCGGCGCGGGCAGCGGGCCCCAGGCCTCGCCCTGGCCCAGCCCGGCGATGCGGTCGTACTCGCGCTCGAAGGCCTCGTCGCCGGTGAGGAACACGGCCTCGGACAGCGCCGGGGTGTCGACGGCCTCGAAGAAGGCGGGGCTGACGAACAGGCCGCGCTCGTTGGGGTCGACGCACATCAGCACCGCCTCGGCGCGGGCCCGCACGTACAGGGCCTGGGCGTCGGCGAGGATCGCGGCCACCTCGGCCTCGGTGCGCGCCTGCGCCGGTGCGCTCGGCAGCGAGCAGGCCAGGGCCGCGAGGCCCGCCAGCACGGCGAGCCGCCCCGCGCGCCTCGCCCGTGTCCCCCGCTCGCCATCGACCCAGCCCGCACGCGTCATGGCCCGATCCGAGCAGGTTGGCCGGCGGAAGGCAACGCCGTGTCGGCCGCCGGGCCCGGCGGCGAGGCCAAACCCGTTGCGGCCGAGCGCCGCGTCCCGGCATCTGGTGCCCATGGATCTGATCACGCAGGGCATCTTGGGCGCCGCCGTCGGGCAGGTCGTCGGCGGTCGAACGCTGGGCAAGCGCGCCACCCGCTGGGGCGCCGTGGCCGGCCTGCTGCCCGATCTGGACACGCTGTCGCGGCTCGCCGCCGATCCGTGGGCCGAGCTGGTCTGGCACCGCGGGCCCACCCACTCGCTGTGGTTCGGCCCCCTCATGGGGCCGCTGCTGGGCTACGCCTGCTACCGCTGGGCCCACCGCAGCTACCAGCGCGACCCCACGCCCCCCGACCCCCTGCGGCCGCACCCCGGCGATCCGGCGGTGTGGCGCACCTGGGCGTGGGTGTGGCTGTGGGCCATCTTCACCCACCCCCTGCTCGACGTGTTCACCACCTACGGGACCCAGCTGCTGAGCCCCTTCGAGGACACGCGCTTCGCCATCGACGCGATCTCGATCACCGCTCCGATCTACACGGTGCCGCTGGCGCTCAGCCTGGTTCTGGGCTGGATCTGGCGGCGCTCGCTGACCCGGCCGGTGCGGGCCGCAGCCCTCGCGCTGACCCTGACCACCGGCTACCTGGGCTACTGCACCTGGCAGAACGCCGTGGCCGAGGCCCAGGCCCGCGAGAGCCTCAAGGGCACCCCCCTGCTGCGGGTGGAGGCCTACCCCACCTTCTTCCAGCCCTGGCTGCGGCGGGTGGTGGCGTGGTCGCCGGGGGGGGTCGTGCGCACCGGCGATCTCACCACGCTGACCGACGCGCCCATCCACTGGCAGCGGTTCGTGGAGCCCGATGATCCGCGGGTGGCGATCCTGCGGCGCACCCCCGAGGGCCGGCTGATGGACTGGTTCAGCATGGGCAACCTGTTCGCCGTGACCGACGGCGACCGGGTGCGGCTGCTCGACCTGCGCTACGGGCTGCCCATGGTGCCCGGCCCCGGCGGTATCTGGGGCGTGGAGGGTGAGTTCGACGGCGACCGGCTGGTGGGCGCCCCCCGCCGCTGGCAGCGGGGTCGCCGCGGCGCCGACGTGGGCGCCATCTGGCGCTACCTGTGGGCGCGGGTGGCCGGCGGGCCGCCGTGGCAGCCGCCGTCCCCGTAGCCGAGCCCAGCAGCCCCGCCCTCCCGGGGGCCTGTCCTATCTTGCCGCCCCATCATGACGCGGTCAGGGGCGTTCTGCCCCGACCGGCCGCCGCCCCCCCGCCCAGCCCGCTCTGCTGAAGCTGGCACGGTCGTTGCCCATAAGCCGGGCTGACTCGTTGGCCTGGCAGGACGCCATGCTCCGTCGACGCCTCGTAGCCCTGTTGCTTGGGCTGCTCGTGTGTCCAGCTGCTGCGGCCCCTGTGCCGGACTACGCGCCCGTCGCGTACCTGGTCACCCATCGCCAGCTCGATGATCTCGCCCCCGCCTTCGTGAAGGCCCTCGACGCCCACCTGGGCAAGCGGCACCACCGCGAGGCGTACGATCCGGGCCAGCTCACGGGCCGCTACGCCTCGGCCGACAGCGTCGACACCACCCTGGTGTGGATGCGCGACTACCAGCTGCTCTACAGCCGCGCCGCCGACGGCCGCCTGCGCAAGCACCGCTACCTGTCGGTGAACGCCAACCGCAGCCTGTACCGGCCCGACGGCGACGGCGAGACCCTGTCGCTGGTGCACGAGAACGGCAACCTGGTGGTGGCCGGCCAGTGGGTGTTCGTCGGCCAGCGGTTCATCGAAGAGAACGACGGCCGCCTCGCCGACGAGGTGGATCTGAAGGGCCGCAACTACGTCGCGCGCACCGAGGCCCAGACCCGCGCGCGCCTCGCGGAGGCCCTGGAGATCCCGCCGGCGAACGTGCAGGTCTTCGAGCCGCTGCCCGGCGAGGGCACGGGGCACGTCGACCTGTTCCTGCTGCCCCTCGACGACCACACGGTGCTGGTGCCCCGCATCGAGGAGAGCGCGCTGAAGGGGATCAAGGAGCTGCACGCGCTGGCCCTGGCCCACGACGCCCGGGCCCACCTCGACGCCACTGCCGATCAGGTGCAGCGCCTGGGCCTGAAGGTGGTGCGGGTGCCCATGCTGCCGCCCCAGCTGTGGACGGCGGTGGACGCCGAGGACGGCAGCGACGCCCCCAAGGACGCCGTGTACTACAGCCCG
>JAUHVS010000001.1 GCA_030424955.1 bacterium
CTGCCCCTCTTCGACCACGTACGGGCCGCCGTGGGCCACCGCCGGCGGCACGTTCGCCGCCGCGTCCACCGTGACCTGCACGGTGGTCGTCTTGGTCTGGCCCGCGGAGTCCACCACCCGCAGCGTCGCGGTGTAGTTGCCGCGGCGCAGGTACTGGTGCTCAAAGGGCGCGTTGACGTCGTCGGTCTCGAAGTCGGGCTGGGCGTTGTTGTCCCACCACAGGCCGTTGCTGGCGTCCACGTCCCACTGGAACGCGTCGATGGTGGCGCCGCCGTCGGGGTGGAAGGACGCGCTGTGGTCGAAGGTCACCCGGCCCGCGTTGCCGCCCGAGCAGCCCTCGGTCACCCGGTTGGGCTGCACCGTCGCCAGGGGCACCGGCTTCGGGTTGAACACCGTGGGGGTCAGCACCAGGCCACTCATGGCGGAGCCCATGAAGCCCGAGCCCCAGTTACAGGTCACCGAGGTGGTCTCGCAGTAGTCGTCGGTGACCATGCCGAAGGTGCTGTAGCCCGCCATCGGGTCGTTGACGTTGACCGTCCGGTCCTGGGCGCGGATGTAGTAGGTGGTGTACATGCGGCGCCAGTCGTACGGGCCGACCCGGGTCAGCTCAGGCTGGCCCGTCGCGTACCCCTTCTGGTTCGAGTACATGGTGTAGGTGTTGCCGCAGCGCGCCGTGGTGCCGTTGGCCCCGTTGCGGGCCGTGCCCCACTGGTAGATGGCGTTGCGGTTCCCACACAGGTAGTCGCCGTGGGACCAGTTGCCGTCCAGCCAGCCGATGGAGCCGCGGACCTTGCGGGTCGCGAAGGTGGCCGCCATGTAGCCGATGTGCTGGTTGTAGCTGTCGACGAGGATCTGGCGGGTCAGCGCCTGGCCACGGTTGTAGCCGGCGCGCAGATCGGCAAAGCGATCCGGGACCGTTGCCGCGTCCTCGGGGAAGGGCACGCGGCCGTCACGGGCCATCGCGTGGCTGCCCATCATGCGGTGCGCGAGGATGGCGCCACCGGTCATCTTCATGTCGGACGGGCGGCCGGCGCTGTCGTACGCCGCGCCGCCGTCGGTGTTCTGGTTCGCCAGGATCTGGAGGGCCACGCGGTACTTGTGGCGGTTGTTCACGAAGACGCCGTAGGGCTCGCCCACGACGGCCACGGACTCCAGGCCGACGAAGGCCCACTGGGTGGTCGAGAAGTCACCGTTGGAGCAGCTACCCGAGCCGTTGAAGGCCGTGTAGAACCAGCCGCCGGCGCCGCAGCCACCGTCGATCTGCATGTAGCCCATCCAGTCGGTCATCTCCTGGATGTAGCGCTCCCACAGCCAGCCGGTCGCGCCGCGCTGAATGGGCGTACCCGCCAGCGCCGGCAGCAGCGTGGCGATGCCACCCAGGTTCATGCCGGCCGGGTAGGTGTAGTTGTTGCCGTGCGAGGCGACACCGAAGTTGTCGGTGGTGTTGGGCAGGCGGTTCTCGGTCAGGGCCACGTAGGCCGCGCCGTTCCACCGGTAGCCGTGCTTGTTGCTCTCGTCCGCCCCGTTGATGCTGTTGCGGTAGTAGTAGCCCGTCAGCCAGTTCATGTAGCGGGTGACGGTCTCGGCGTAGGGATCCTCGTTCCAGCGCCGATCGTTCTCAGCCTCCCACCCGTTGGGCAGGTTGATGCCGTGCCGGTTGATGGTGTTCGGCGGGTACGCCGGCAGGTGGCCGTTGACCGTGAACTGCCACATGCTGAGGGGCGTCGCGTAGCTGTAGGGGTCTTGCGCCCGCATCGTCGAGGTGTCGCGCTCGGCGAACCCGTTCTGTACGCGGTGCGAGTACCACATGGCCTCTTGCACGGCCATCGAGGCCATGACCTCGATCTGCTCGTCGCTCCACAGCGTCGGATCGTTGCTCGGCCGCCAGTCGTAGATGAACAGCCGGAAGGTGCCGAACTTGTCCTGGCCGTTACAGGTGTTTCGCACCCGCACGTTCAGGTTGTAGCTCTGGTCGCGGTCGACCACCGGCACCTTGAAGGTGCGGCCGATGTCACGCACCGCGCCGGTCGTGCCGTCACGGCTCACCCGGCGGGTCCAGTCGTTGTAGACGCCGTCTCGGTTGACGTCCCACGTGATGTCGTACGTGCCACAGGTGGCGTTGCGCACGATCCCCTTCAGGGTGATCTGGGCGTCCTCGTGCGCTGGATGTGGGATGTCCGTGTTCTTCTGAGAGAACGGGACGATCATGACCTGATCCTGCTCTTGGGCATGGACCAGACCCGGCCAAGCGAGTGACGCGAATACCGCGGCACCCGCCAACAGGCGGACAAAGCTCTTCATGGGTTGTCGACCCCCCAAGGCGACTGGCGAAATAGCTCCTTCAAGGTAGCGGGCCGAGCGGTTCTGAACAATTCCACTCGGCACATGGAAATCTAGCGCCAGCGCACTTTTTCACAATTCGGTGTGTTTTCAGAAAGTTGTGACCGTGCGGCGCGCGCGGAGATCCGCCGAGCGGAGGCGCCTCGCCGGCCCCTGTGCGCGCAACTTGGCGCAAAGGCGGAACGACGAGGCAGCGCCAGTGTCAGGGATTGTGCGAGGTTTGCGCTTGTATACGCACACGGCCTTCAGGGCCGCGTATGCGCAGCGCACGTAGGGCTGCCCCCGGCGGGCGCCGGGGGTCAGCTCAGCCCCGGGGGGGCTCAGGGGACGCGGACGGTGAAGCTGAACTCGCGGCCCAGGGTCGCGTCGTTCGTCTGCCGCGTGAACACGTCGATGCGGTAGTCGCCCGCCGCCGTGCCCGCCGGCCAGGACACCGTCACCGGCACCTGCACGGCCTCACCCGGCGCCGCGTCGACGCCCGGCATGATGTCCACCATCCAGCCCTGGGGCGCCTGCCGCAGCGCAAGGCTCAGGTCCGCCGCGTCGCACGGCCCACGGCTCGCGTTGCGCATCGTCGCCACCAGCGCCATCGAGTCGTTCGCCACCGCCGGCCACATGCAGTTCGCCTCGTCACCCACCGGGCACAGCCCGCCGGTCACCGTCGGCGCCAGCTCGCGGCACACCAGCTCGTTGAGGCACTCCACGTCGCCATCGTACGGCGCGTTCGCCTCCGGATCCGCGCTCACCAGGCACTGGTCGTACACCTGGATCAGCGTGCACTGACGATCCGGGTGCGCGTAGTAGCTCAGCGCCTGCGCGTCCTGGTCGTCGTCGACGAACTCCAGGCCCACCGCCTGCACCTGCCGCGCCCGCTGCGCGATGGCCGTCCGCGCACCACACGCGAACTCCACGCGCTGGATCGACAGCTCGATGCGGAACTTCAGCGCCAGCACCAGGCAGCTCTGCCACTGACGGACCCACGCGCCGCTGTTCGCCGCCACGTCCAGGTCACGCACCAGCTGCGCCGCCTCCAGCTCCAGGTCCAACGCCTCGCGGTCCGTCACGCACCGCTCGTTCTCTTCGCAGTTCGGCCCCAGCAGCAGCCCCTGCAGCGCCAAGATGTTGTCCATCTTGTCCACCGCCGCCGCCACGTTCGCCGCCGCCGGCGCGCCCGCCTTCTGCGCGTACCCGTCCAGCTCGTTGCGCATCGCGGTCAGCGCCACCCCGAGCTCATCGGTGTTGATCCGGTTCGCCTCGGGACGGATCGCCAGCGGATCCGCCAGGTTGGGCAGCGTGAAGTCGTTGAAGTCGTTGCACTGGTACGTGGAGTCCGCCAGCCAGTAGTACGCCTCGACCGCCTCGAAGAAGATGTCGTTGGCCACCCCCACCCGGTCGTTCGTGTTCAGGTCCGCACGGAACCCGGGCGCGTCGTACAGCGCCGCCACGTTGTCCAGGTGGTCCGTCGCCAGCTGGATGCTCGGGTGGTTGGCGTCGCGCGGATCGTCACCGTCCGCCAGGATCGCCGCCCGCATCCGCGTCATCTCGCGCTGCAGCTGCCGCGACAGGGCCCACAGCTCCCAGCCGTAGTCCGCCCCGGCGCCCTGCGCCTGCACCAGCTGCGCCACGATGGTCCGCAGCGCCATCAGCGTCACGCCGCGCTCGTCGTTGTCCTCACCCCACAGGCCCCGGTCCAGCGCCGCCCCGATGGGCGCCAGCTGGAACCGCGCGAACGCCGGGAAGCCCGGATCCGCCAGGTCGGCCTCGACCTTGTCCTGCGTCCACGCCAGCAGCTCGCGCAGCGTGATCTCGCGCACGTTGACCACGATGGCGTCCACCGAGCTCGAGTCGCCGTCCCGCACGGTCACCACCACGTTGTAGTCGCCCGCCGCGTCGAACTGGTGCTCCACCTCGGTCAGGTTGTTGCCCGAGTACTCCGGCACCCCGTCGCCATCCATGTCCCACTCGATGCGGGTGATGGGATCGGACGCCGCGCCCGGCCGCGCGTCGATGGTGAAGGTCATCGGCGCCGTCTCGTAGGGGTCGGCCGGCGGGTTGATGCCGTCGATGATGGGATCCACGTCCCGCACCGCCACGGCCACCTGCACGGTCACGAAGCTGTCCTCGTCGTCCACCCGCAGGGTGACGGTGTACGCGCCGTTGTCCTCGTAGGTGTGCTCCGGCTGGGTCAGCCCCGCGCCGTTCACCGGCGGCGTGCCGTCGCCGAAGTCCCAGGTGTAGCGCGTGATGAGGTCCGCCGCCGAGCCCGGCTGCGTCGCCCGCGCGTCGAACTGCAGGGGGGTGCCCTGCGCCACCACGTACGGCCCGCCCGCGTCCGCGCTCGGATCCACGTCCAGCACCGTGACCCGGAACAGCGTCTGCCCCGTCGCGCCCAGGCTGTCGGTCACCCGCAGCACGCCCTGGAAGACCCCGTCTTCGTTGGTGTCAAAGGCCACCACGCCACCCTCGGCGTCGAAGTTGCCGTCGGAGTCGTAGTCCCACTGGTAGCGCGCCACGTTGTCGCCCGCCTCGGGCGCCAGCGACTCGCTGCCGTCCAGCTGCAGCCCCGCGCCCTCGGTCACCACGTACGCGTTCGGCAGGTTCGGATCCGCGTTCGGGTGCCCCGCCGGGATCGCCACCGCCGTCGGCGCCGAGTTCACCGAGAAGTTCCGGATCTGGTTACGCGCCACGCCCGAGCAGTTCGCCACCGCCACGGTCATCGCGTAGTTGCCAGGCTGGTTCAGCAGCTGGCTCTCCGGGTAGTTGGCCGCCGCCCCGCCGTTGCGGGAGTAGCGCGCCGTCACGTTGCTCGCGCACGCCGCCGGCCCGATGACCTCCCACGACACCCGGGCCTGCGCCACCAGCGCGCCCTCGTCGACGCCGTTGATCTGCACCTCGACCGGCTGCGCCAGCAGGTACGTGCGCTCGGCCGAGCCCACGTTGCCGCAGGCGTCCGTCGCCGTCGCCCGCAGGGTCCGCCCGCAGCCGTCCTCGATGGTCTCGCGGTTCAGCGCCGGCGCGTTGTCCTGCGCGTCCACCGCGTTCACCACCGCCTCGGGCACCGCGTTCGGGTTGTAGCAGACCCCCTCCGCCAGGTTGTTCTGGATGCTCACCACCGGCGCCGTGCGGTCGAAGGTCAGCCGCCCGCCCGAGGTCACCTCGGACTCGGCGTTCTGGCTGTTGCGCAGCGTCACCACCACCTCGTGGCGGCCCTCCGGCACGTTCGCCGAGTTCACCACCACCTGCAGCGGCACCGCGTTCCCGTTGTCCGGCGGATCGATCGCGCCCTGGCCGACCTCGATGCCGGCGATGGTCACCGTCGCCGTCAGCGGGTTGCCCGCGGGATCGCTCACGCTCAGGTCGACCGTGAAGTTACCCGCGCCCAGGCAGGTGTTGGCCGCGTCGGCCCGCGGCGAGAGCATCTCGCCCACCGGCGGCGCCACGTCCAGCACCTCGACCTGCGCCTCACCCGGCGCGCTGCACGCCCCGGTCTGGTCACACACCACCAGCCGCACCGTGTCGACCGTGTTCACCCGCCAGTTCGCGTTGTTGTAGCGCACCGTCGCGCCCTCGAGGTCGGCCGGGTTGTCGTCGCGGCCGTAGCGCCCGTCGGCGTCCGTGTCCCACTTGTAGACCACCACCGCGTCGCACGGCGCGTTCGGGTCCAGCGACCCGCGCCCGTCCAGCGTCACGTCCGCGAACCCGCCCTGCACCGGGCCCGTCGTGTACGGGCCCCCGGCGTTCGCCACCGGCGGCTGGTTCTGCACGTCGATGACCACCACCACCTGCGTCGTGTCCGTGTGGTTCAGCCCGTCGGTGATCTGCAGCCCCGCCACGACCTGGATCTGGCCGTTCGCGTCCGGCTGCGCCACCGCGGCGCGCTGCACCACCGGGCCCTGCGCGTCGTCGTAGACCCCGTCGTTGTCGAGGTCCCACGCGTAGCTCACGATGCCGAAGCCCTGGTTGGCCGGCCCGAAGAACTCAGACCGCGCCGCCGAGAACTCCACCTGGTTGCCGCAGCCGGTCCGCGCCGGGTTCGCCGTCGCCACCGCCCGCGGGCCCGCCACAACGCGCAGCGTCGCCAGGCCGTTCGCGCTCACGCCGAACCGGTCCGTCACCGTCAGCCGCACGTCGTAGTTGCCCACGCCGGCCACGCCGGCCGCCTGCAGCTGCGCCCACGTCAGGTTCGCCTGCGCCCCGTTCGCGTTCACCGCCCCGTTCGCGCCGATGTCCCACGCGAAGCTCTGGATGCTGTCGCCGCACGCCGCGTCCGGGTCGCTCGACCCCGCCGAGTTCAGCTGCACGCCCTCGCCCGCCACGATCACGTAGGGGCCCGCCACCTGGCCGTTCACGTCGCGGAACCCGCCCGCGTTCGGCACCGGCGCCCGGTTGCCCTGATCCACGTTGACGTCGATGGCCGTCGTGCCCTCGTTGCCGCGGGAGTCGGTCACCGTCAGCGCCACGGTGTTCGCCTGGCCGAAGGTGAAGGCGTCGAACGCCCGCTGCACCGACTGCCCGTTGGCGTCCACCTGGCCGTCCCCGTCGAAGTCCCAGGCGTAGCCCACGATGTCGATGGTCGGGTGCGGGTGGTTCGACGCGCTCGCGTCGAAGGTCACCCGCCCACCACAGGCCGCCGGGTTCGGGTTCGCGTCCACCAGCGCCACCGGATCCACCGCGTGCACCCGCAGCGTCGCGGAGTCCTCGCTGGTCAGGTTGGTGATGTCCTGCACCTGCAGCCGCACCGTGTAGGTGCCGGGGCCGTTGATGCCCGCCGCGTTCAGCTCAGCCCACGTCACGGTCGCCCGCGCCGCGTTCGCCTGCTCCTGCGCGTTCGCCGCCTGCCGCGTGAGGTCGGCCTGGAAGCCGTCGTTCGCGTCGTAGGTCAGGTCCCACCGGAAGAACCGCAGGTAGTCGCCCGCCTGCGCCGAGTCCGGATCGCTCGACTGCCCGCCGTCCAGGGTCAGGTCCTCGCCCACCAGGATGTCGTAGCCCCGCTCCGGCGGATCGCTCGGATCCGCGTCCGCCGTCGGCGGCGTCGGCGGCACCGTCAGCACGATGTCGTAGCTGCCGATGTTCTGGCGGCCCGTCTCGTCGGTCACCCGCAGCCGCACCGTGAAGGTGGGCAGCGCGCCCGGCTGGCGCTGGTTCTCGGGCACCACCCGCTGGAAGTCGGTCACCGGCCGGTCAGCCGTCTCGAAGGTGCCGTCGTTGTCGAGGTCCCAGTCGTAGCGCACGATGCTCACGTTGGGCACCGGCGAGCTCGACTCGCGGCCATCCAGCGTCACCTGCATCAGCCCGTTGTCGAGCCGCACCGACGCCGGGTTCGGGTTCTGCACCACCACCACCTCGGGCAGCGCCTCGTACAGCGTCACCGTCACGTCCACCGTCGCCGACACGCCGAACTCGTCGGTCACCCGCAGCGTCACCCGGTTCGTCGGCAGCCCCGTCACCGGATCCGCCAGCCGCAGCCCCGCCGCGATCAGCGCGTTCCACGCCACGGTGGGGTTGGGGGTGTTGGGGATGTCGGCCGCGTCGCCGAAGGCGCCGTTGCCGTTGAGGTCCCAGGCGTAGGTCACGATGGAGTCGCCGCAGTTGGCGTTCGGCTCGCTCGAGCCCCGGCCGTCCAGCGCCAGCGCGTCGCCCTCGAGCACCGTGATGGCGTTGCGCGCCACCCGGGCCACCGGGGGCTGGTTGCCCTGGCTGATGTCCACCACGAAGGTCGTCTCGTCCGTCCGCCCCAGATCGTCGGTCACCCGCAGCCGCGCCGTGTACTGGCCGAACTGCTGGTACGCGAAGCGGAAGATCTGACCCGAGCCGTCGAAGTTGCCGTCGTTGTCCACATCCCAGTCGTACTGAGCGATGGACCGCGCCGGGTTCGGGTGCGCCGACGCCGAGCCGTCAAAGGTCACCTCGGCCCGGCACGCCGCCGGGTTCGGGTTCGCGCGGCCGCTCGCCACCGGCTCGCTGGGGTAGATGGTCAGCGTGGTCTCGGCCGTCACCACCGCGCCCGCCGTGTCCCGCGCCCGCACGAAGATGCGGTTGGGGTTGCCCGCCCCGCGGGGCAGCCCCGCCAGCAGCGCCCAGCCCACGTTCGGGCTCGCGCCCGCCGCGTCGTTGAAGTCGTTGTCGCCGTCCAGCTCCCACGACACCGTCAGCCGATCGCCGCAGCCCAGGTTCTGGTCCGTCGCGTTGGCCGCCAGCTGCACCCCCTGCCCCTCTTCGACCACGTACGGGCCGCCGTGGGCCACCGCCGGCGGCACGTTCGCCGCCGCGTCCACCGTGACCTGCACGGTGGTCGTCTTGGTCTGGCCCGCGGAGTCCACCACCCGCAGCGTGGCGGTGTAGTTGCCGCGGCGCAGGTACTGGTACTCAAAGGGCGTGGCGCTGTCGTCGGTCTCGAAGTCGGGCTGGCCGTTGTTGTCCCACCACAGGCCGTTGCTGGCGTCCACGTCCCACTGGAACGCGTCGATGGTGGCGCCCGCGTCCGGGTGGAAGGACGCGCTGTGATCGAAGGTCACCCGGCCCGCGTTGCCGCCCGAGCAGCCCTCGGTCACCCGGTTGGGCTGCACCGTGCCCAGGGGTACCGGCTTCGGGTTGAACACCGTGGGGGTCATGACCAGGCCGCCCATGGCGGAGCCCAGGTGCCCCGAGCCCCAGTGGCAGGTCACCGAGGTGGTCTCGCAGTAGTCGTCGATGACGCGCCCAAACAGGCTGTAGCCCGACATGGGGTCGTTGACGTTCATCGCCCGGTCCTGCGCCCGCATGTAGTAGATGGTGTACATGCGGCGCCAGTCGTACGGACCGACCCGGGTCAGCTCAGGCAGGCCGGTCGCGTACCCCTTCTGGTTCGAGTACGTCGTGTAGGTGTTCCCACAGCGGCCGCCGTTGTAGACGGTGTTCTGGTTGCCGCACAGGTAGTCGCCGTTCTGCCAGTTGCCGTCCAGCCAGTGCGAGCCGAAGACTCGGCGCCGGGCAAACCAGGTGGCGGCATACGCCAGGTGCCGGTTGTAGCTGTCCACGAGCGCCGTGCGCGTCAGCGCCTGGCCGCGGCCGTAGCCGTTCGTGCGATCAGCGTAGTTGTCGGGGATGACCGTGGCCTCGTTCGGGAACGGGACGCGCGCGTCGCGGGGCATGTTGTGGGTGCCGATCATGCGGTGCGCCAGGATGGCCCCACCGGTCATCTTGAAGTCGGAGCCGCGACCGCCGCCGCCCACCCGGTTGTCGTAGGCCGCGCCGCCGTCGGTCTGCTGGTTGCTCAGGATCTGGTACGCCACGCGGTACTTGTGACGGTTGTTGACGAACACGCCGTAGGGCTCGCCCACGACCGCGACGGACTCCAGCCCGACGAAGGCCCACTGGGTGGTCGAGAAGTCGCCATAGACGCAGTCGCCGCCACCGTCGAAGGCGGTGTAGTACCAGCCACCGGTGGAGCAGCCGCCGTCGATCTGCATGTAGCCCATCCAGTCCGTCAGCTCCTGGATGTAGCGCTCCCACAGCCAGCCCGCGGGGCCGTTCTGCAGCGGCGTGCCCGCCAGGCTCGGCAGCGCCGTGGCCAGGGCGCCGAGGTTCATCCCCACGCGGTAGGTGTTGTTGTTGCCGTAGGCCGCGACGCCGTAGCCGTCGGACGTGTTGGGCAGCCGGTTGAGGGTGTTGGCGACGTAGCGCGCGCCGTCCCAGCGGTAGCCGTGCTGGTTGCTCTCGTCGGCCCGGTTGATGCCGTTGCGGTAGTAGTAGCGGGTGATGTTGTTGATGTGCCGGATGACCGTCTCGGCGTACGGATCAGCCGCCCACCGCCGGTCGTTCTCGGCCGCCCAGCCGTTCGGCAGGTTGACGCCGTGGGCGTTGATGGTGTTGGGCGGATAGGCCGGCAGGTGGCCGTTGGTGGTGAACTGCCACAGCGACAGGTTGGTGGCGTCGAAGTACGGCGAGGACGAGTAGATGGTCGACGCGTTGCGACCGCTGAAGCCTGTCTGCTGGCGGTGCGTGTACCAGAGCGACTCCTGCACGGCCATGGTGGCCATGATCTCGACCTGCTCTTCGGTCCACTGCGTCGGGTTGGCGCTCGGCGCCCAGTCATAGACGAACAGCCGGAAGGTGCCGAACTTGTCCTGGTTGGTGCAGCGGTTGCGCACCCGCAGGTTGATGTTGAAGCTCTGGTCGCGGTCCACCGAGGGCACCAGGAACGTGCGGCCGATGTCCTGCACGTTGAAGGTGGTGCCCTCGCGGCTCACCACCCGGCTCCAGTCGTCATCGTAGTTGCCGTTGCGGTTGACGTCCCACCAGACCTGGTAGGTCCCGCAGGTGGCGTTCTGCACGATGGCCTTGAGCGTGATCTGCGCCGCCTCGTGGGCTGGGTGTGGCAGCTCCACGTTCTTCTGCGAGTACGGTACGACCAGGACTTTGTCCTGCTCTTGGGCGCTCGCGGTGGTGGGCGCGGCGAACGCCGCCAACCCCAGCACCCCGACAACCCATGCTGTCAGTCGGTTCATGAACGCCCCCAAGCGATGTGGTCCTCGATCCTGGCACACCGTAGCGACCGCGCGAGCCAGTGAACAATTGAACTTGCGGGCGGGCAGAGTCCCCTTTGAGATCAACGCCCAATGCGATCGCGGGTCGCCTGCAGGCCGCGCCGAGCGGCCGAAGCCCCCCGGCCCGCGGCGTCAGACGCTCGAAGGAGCCGCACATGAACGATGATGATTTCGAATCCGAGATCGGGCCCGCGACCTCCGCCGGGCTGCCCGTGCAGCCGGCACCTCGGGTGGTCGGGCCCGGCTTCAACGCCCGGGTCTACGCCGTCGTCCGGCGGGTACCGCCCGGCCGGATCACGACGTACGGCGACGTCGCGACGGTGCTGGGCTCACCCCGGGTGGCCCGGCATGTCGGCTTCGCCCTGGCCGCCCTGCGGGACCCCACGGTGCCCTGGCACCGCGTCATCAACAGCCGGGGGCGCATCAGCTTCAAGGGCGACACGGCCCGAGGCATCGAGCAACAGCAGCGGTTGATGTCGGAGGGGATCATCTTCTCGGCCGCCGGCGTCGTGTCGCTCAAGCGGTTCCGCCACGATCTGCAGCCCTGAGCCCCAGGGAGGCGCCGTGGATCAGCCCCCGGTCGAGAGATCGGCCACCAGCCGCAGCAGCGCGCGGGCCAGCGCGTTCGCGGCCTCGGGGTAGCGCGCCTTCCACTGCGGGCTGGCGAAGAAGACAGCGTCCACCCACTGAGTCTTGCGGGAGGCCTTGAGCAGCCGAGGGTAGTGCTTCGCCGTCAGCGACGCGGTCCGATACACCGGCCGCCGATCTCGCCCGACGGTCTGGTGGAGCTTGTCGGACTCCATCTGCAGCACCTTGAGGCGATCGCCAAAGCCCCGATCCGCCAGCGCCGCGGTCCCCTGCCCTGGCTTGCCGACGATGACCATGCACTGCGCCTCCACGCCGTCCACGATCTTCAGCAGGCCCTCCTCCAGCGGCACCTCGCGGGCCTTGAAGCGCGCGAAGGCTGGATCGAGGCGACCGAAGAGGCGCCACGTGATGTAGGTGCCCGAGCCATACTGGTTCACCAGGATGCGGTGGCGCTGGGGGTGCAGGCCCGCCACGTCGTCGGCCTGTACGTCCCGGTTGCAGATCAGGTGGACCGCCTCGCCGTAGAGCGTGGTCATGCGGTCCATGGTGAGCCGGCTCTCGGGCTTCTCGAACTGGTAGAGGGCGTAGGCGTCCTCTTGGGCGATGACAGCGTCGCAGCGCCGGGGCTCCTGATCGATGGCCTCGAGGTTCTCCCAGGACCCGTGGGTCTGGATGACCTCGACCTCCACCGTGGCCGCCAGCGCCTCAGCCAGGCGCTCACCGACCTGGTGGTACGCGCCGCCAGTGGCGCCGGTGCACACCCGCAGCAGGGGGCGATCCGGCGCCGCCCCAGCGGGCGTGGCCAGCAGCACGGACGCGAGCAGGACGCAGATCGAGCGGAGCAACACGGCGGCGCCTCCATGGGTTGGGGAGGCGCGATGATGACATGTTGTGGGCAGACGGCGCCAACGGCGCGGGGTGGGCTCGCGGCCCAGCGGGGGCCCGGTGGACGCAGCGCTCAGCGCAGCGCCCACCGGCAGACGCCTCAGGGGGCGGGGGGCGGGACGGGCTGCACGTCCACCACGAGGACGGTCTGGCCCACGTTCCCGGCGCCGTACCCATCCACGAAGATGAAGTAGTCGCCGGCCTCGAGCTGCTGCGACAGCAGCGACTGCGAGCCCTCACCGCCGTCGTCGTTGCAGGCGATCTCGGTGGCGGCATCGTCACACGCGCTGCGCAGGTACAGCGTGGTGTCGAAGGTCGACTGGGTGGTCTCGGCCGTGACCAACGCCGGGGCCGTCAGCTGCAGGAAGACCACCTGATCCCCACTGCGCGACGTGCTCCCACAGCTCGCCTCGTAGTCGTTTTCGCTGCCCGTGGTGTCGAGGGCGAACTGGCCCCCCGCGTCGATCAGCGCGCCCGCGACGGGCTTGGCCAGGCAGAGCTGCTGCTCGAAGTCCCAGCCAGCAGCGATGCAGGCGTCGTCGTCCGGGAAGTCGATCTGGCCGTCATCGTCGTTGTCGATGCCGTCGGCACAGGCCGGCAGCACATCAGGGTCGATCTCGCTGTCACCGAAGCCACCCGCGCAGCCCGGATCGGCGAGGTCGATGAGGCCGTCCTCGTCGTTGTCGATCTCGTCGTTGCAGGCCACGATCAGGCTGGTGACCTCGATGGTCACGGTCAGATCGCCGGCGGGCACGAGGTCGTCCGCGTCGATGATGATGTAGTAGAGGCCGGCCTCGGCGTCGCCCACGGTGAGGCTGTCCGTGAAGGAGGCCTTGCACGCCAGCTCGGTCTCGGCGACGTCGCAGGCCTGCCGCACGCTGACCACGGCGCTGGCGGGCTCGCCCTCGACGTCGATGACCGACACCGTGAAGCGCGACCGCTCGGGCAGCACCAGGCCGACCACGGCCTCGCCGTTGGTGCCGTTGTCGCAGCTGTGCTCGTAGGCGTCGCCACCCGCAACGTTCGGGTCGATCACCAGCGGATCGCCGCCGATCTCGTAGAGGGTCACCGCCTCCACCGCCCCGCAGGCGGCGAGCTCCGAGGTGCTGCCCGCAGCGTAGCACTCCGGATCCTCGCCGTAGTCGATGGCGCCGTCCTCGTCGTTGTCGATGCCATCGGCGCACGCCGGGGGATCGGCCGGATCGGTCTCGTCGGCGTCCAGGTCGAACACGCAGCCGGGATCCGCCAGGTCGATGAGCCCGTCATCGTCGTTGTCGACCCCGTCGTTGCACGCCACAATCAGGGGGCGCACCGTGGTGACCAGATCGACGGGATCCACGATGGCCGCGGTGGTGTCGACGATGACGTAGTACGTCCCCGCCTCCATCACCTCGGTCAGGCTGGCCGAGAAGGACGACTTGCAGGCGATCTCGCTGCCCTCGGCGTCACAGACGCTGCGCACCGACACCACGGCCGAGTCCGGCGCCCCGTCCGCGCCCAACACCTGGAAGGTGACCTCGGACTGCACGTCCAGGGTCAGCACGGCGATGGACTCACCGCCGGCGCCGTTGCCACAACTCCCCTCGTAGGTGTCAGCCCCGGCCTCGTCGGGATCGAGGGGCAGCGGATCGGCCCCGATCACCGGCAGCTCGCCCGGCAGGCCCGCACAGTAGGGGGCCTCGGAGGGCCAGCCGGCCGCCGTGCAGTCGGTGTCCTCCGGGAAGTCGATCAGGCCGTCGCCGTCGTTGTCGGCGCCGTCGCCGCACGCGGGCGCCTCGACCGGATCGGCCTCGGACAGATCCGCGCCGGCGTCGCAGCCCGGATCCGCCAGGTCGATGAGCCCGTCGTCGTCGTTGTCGACGCCGTCGTTACACTCCGTGACGAGGCCCACGATGGTGAACTGCACGGACATGGCGCCGGCGTTCCCTGCGCTGAAGGCGTCCGTGTAGAAGTAGTAGACGCCCGGCTCCAGCTGGTCGAACGAGAGCCGGGACAGCAGCCCCGCGCCGCCGTCGTCGTCGCAGCCGAGGAAGTCGCCCACGTCGCAGTTGCCGGCCCGCGCGAACATCATGGTGTCGAAGTCGGCAGCCACGATCTCGGCGGTCACGGCCGACGGCACATCCAGGATCAGCTGGAAGACCTGCTCCTCGCTGCGCCCCCCGCCGCCACAGGCCGCGCCGCTATAGTTGTCGCCATTGCCCGCGGTGTTGACCATGAACAGGCCGCCGGCCTGATCCACCTCGACCACGTTGTCGGTGCCCTCGCAGAACAGCCGCTCGGTGTTGTCGCCGGCCGCCGGGCAGCCGTCGTCCGCGGGGTAGTCGATGTCGCCGTCCTCGTCGTTGTCGATGCCGTCGCTGCACTCAGGCACCTCGGCCGGATCGGTCTCGTCGTCGTCCATGCCGCGCTCGCAGCCCGGATCGTCGAGGTCGATCAGGGCGTCCTCGTCGTTGTCGATCCCGTCGTTGCACTCGCGGATGAGCGACTCGATGGCGATGTCGATCTCGAAGGCCCCGTCGGGCGAGAACAGGTCGCGCTCCACCAGGATGAAGTAGGTGCCGGCCTCGAGCTCGGTGAGCCGCAGGGGCCCGCCGAAGCTGGGCTCGCAGTCCAGCTCGGCGTTGGCGTCGTCGCACGCGGTCCGTGCCGACAGGATCGAGGTGAACCGCCCGCCGTCCGCGTTCAGGGAGGTGACGGTGAGGTTCGACAGCTCGTCGATGGTGACGGCAAAGACCACGTCCTCGCCGTCGCCGTTGTCGCAGGACGCCACGTAGGGCCCAGCCGGGTCGCGCTCGGGGTTCACCTGGAAGCGGCCGCCCGCCTGGTTGACCTCGATGGCCGCGATGTCATCGCAGCGGGTGGCCTCGGTGATGCCGCCCGCCGAGCGACAGTCCGCGTCGTCGGGGTAGTCGGTCGCGCCGTCCTCGTCGTTGTCGATCCCATCACCGCACTCGGGCAGCACGGCGGGGTCGGTCTCGTCGGTGTCGCGGGCGTCAAAGCAGCCGGGATCCGCGAAGTCGATGAGCCCGTCGTCGTCGTTGTCGATCTCGTCGTTGCACTGGGTGATCAGGCTCTCGATGGCCACGGTGACCACCCAGTCGTCGGCGGGCGCGGGCTCGTCGCGCTCGCGCTCGATGAACACGAACCACGTGCCGCGATCCAGCGCCCGGGCGCGGGCGGGGCCGGCGTTGCAGGCCACCTCGCTCGCACGGTCGTCGCAGTCCGCCCGCACATAGACGACGGCGGGCGCCGCTGCGCCCCCCGCGGTGGCCACGCTGATGTCGACGTTGGACGGATCATCCAGGGTGATCGCCAGCACCTGCTCCAGGCCGTCCCCCACGGCGCAGCTGCCCTGGGTCAGGTTCCCGCCGTCCGAGGGCCGGAAGGCGAAGTCGCCGCCCGCCTGCCCGACCTCGATGATCGGGAACGCGTCGGCGCAGTAGTCCGTCTCGATGAGCCCGCCGGCGGCGTGGCAGCCGGGATCGTTCGGGAAGTCGATCAGGCCGTCCTCGTCGTTGTCGAGCATGTCGAGGCACGCCGGCGGCTCCGCCGGATCGGTCTCGTCGAGGTCGAAGGGCGTCTCGCAGCCGGGGTCCGCGCTGTCGATGAGGCCGTCCCCGTCGTTGTCGGCCTCGTCGGTGCACTGCGCGACCTCGAGGGCCTCGATGGTGAACTCGATGGTGCCCGGGCCGGAGTTGTTGGCGCCGAAGCCGTCCGCGAAGAAGAAGTACCGGCCCGCCTCGAGGCGGTTGAAGCTCAGCCGGGACAGCAGGCCGGCGCCGCCGTCGTCGTCGCAGGCCACCTGCGAGTCGGCGGCGTCGCACACGGTGCGCATGTGCAGGCCAGTGTCGTAGCCGGCCTCGATGATCTCGGCCGACACCCGCGCCGGGCCCGACAGCGTCAGCTCGAAGGCCTGCTCGGGGCTGGTCGCGCTGCCCGCACAGGTCGAGCTGAAGTTGTTCACGCCGCCGCTGGTGTCGTAGTTGAAGACGCCGCCGTCCATGCCCACGGCCACCACGTCGTCGGTGGCCTCGCAGCTCAGGCGCTCGTCGAGATCGCCCGCCGCGCGGCACTCCTGGTCGGCCGGCCAGTCGATGTTGCCGTCGCCGTCGTTGTCCTCGCCATCGGCACAGGCGGGCGGGGTCAGGGGGTCGGACTCGTTGTTGTCCATGCCCTGCTCACAGCCCGGATCCGCCAAGTCGATGAGGCCGTCGGCGTCGTTGTCGTCGCCGTCGTTGCACTGCCGCACGAGGCTGCTCACCGCCACGCTCAGGGTCACGGCGGCGCCCGCGGGCACCTCGCCCGACGCGTCGACGATGATGAAGTAGGTGCCGGGCTCGAGGCCCTGCAGCTGGCGCGTGCCGGGCTGGCCGGCGCACGCGATCTCGGAGTCGGGGTTGGCGCAGTCGGCCCGCACGTACATCGCCACGGGCACCGGGACGTCGCCGGCGTCGGCTTGCAGGTCGAGGGCCACGTCCGAGGGCTCGTCGAGGGTCAGCTGCACCACGTACTCGCCGCCCGTCAGCTGGAAGATGCAGCTCGGCTCGGCCAGGCTCATGGCGTCGGGGAACTCCACCACCAGCTGAGCGCCGTCCTGGCCGACCTCGACGACGCTGTCGAAGGCGAGCTCGCACAGGGGCCGCTCGCGATCGACGCCCGCCGCGGTGCAGTCGGGGTCGTTGGGGTAGTCGGCCTGGCCGTCCTGATCGTTGTCGATGCCGTCCGCGCACTCGGGGACGATCTCGGGATCGGCCTCGTCCTCGTCGTCGGGCTCGATGCAGCCGGGATCGGCGAGGTCGATGAGGCCGTCAGCGTCGTTGTCGACGCCGTCGCGGCAGTGGGGCGCCGGGGTCTCCTCGACCACCAGGCGGAACGGCCCGGGGCCGACCACGCGGCTGCCGGTGTCCACCACGACGAAGTACAGGCCCTGGGTGGGCTCGTCGATCCCGGCCACGGTGCCGGGCACGTCGCCCGCGCCGCGGTTGCACACGAGGTCGTCGGCGGACTCGCAGTTGCTGCGCACGTAGACCACCGTGGGCACGACGGTCTCGTCGAAGTCGGTGCGGAAGGTCACGCGGCGCAGCGCAGAGGTCACGCGGTAGGCGAAGACCCGCTCGGCGCCCGCGGAGCCGCCGCAGGAGCCCTGCAGGAGGGCGCTGCCCCCCTCGAGGCTGCCCTCCCAGGCGTCGTTGTCGGCGAGGTGAGCGTTGAGATCGATGACCTCGATCCCGGCGGCACACGAGCTGACCTCGGCGGAGTCGGCCGCGCTGTTGCAGCCCTCGTCGGCCGGGTAGTCGATGGCGCCGTCGCCGTCGTCGTCGAGCCCGTTGCCACACGCCGGCAGCACGGCCGGATCGGTCTCGTCGGAGTCGCCCCGGCCCTGACAGCCCGGATCATTCGGGTAGTCGATCAGGCCATCCTCGTCGTCGTCCGCGCCGTTGGCGCAGGCGCGAGGGGCCGGCGGATCGGTCTCGTCGTCATCGCCCGCGGCGCCGCAGCCGGGGTCGAGGGGGAAGTCGGTGGCGCCGTCGCCGTCGTCGTCGAGCCGGTTGCTGCAGGCCGCGATGGGGTTCTGGCCGTCCTCGGTGGGATCGATGCTGTTGACGCAGTCCGAGTCCGCGAGGTCAACCGCGCCGTCGGCGTCGTTGTCGAGGCCGTCCGCGCACTGGTTGGCCATCGCCGGATCGGTCTCATCGTCATCGGCCGCGTCCGTGCAGCCCGGATCGTCCGGGAAGTCCGTGGCGCCATCCATGTCGTTGTCGACGCCGTCGGCACAGGCCGCGACCGGCGCACCGCCGACCCCACCCTGGCCGCCCATGCCGCCTTCGCCGCCCATGCCGCCCATGCCGCCTTCGCCGCCCATGCCGCCGGCCCCGCCGGCGCCCCCAGCGCCGCCGTCCCCCCCGGTGCCGCCCTCGCCACCGGCGCCGCCTGGCCCACTGTCGGTGATGAGGCCACCGTCCTGGCTGGCGCCCTGGTCCGGATCACTCGACGAGCTATCGTCCGCCACGCACCCGAACAGCAGCGCGCTGCTCAGGGCGGCGACGAACCAACCCTTCAACCACTCTTGCTTCATGAAACCCCCCGGGAGGCGCAGATGTCGCCCCGTACCAAGCGCACGATTAATCGGATCGAGGCGTCCAGTGCAACGGCCCGCTGTCGGCCAGGGTACAGGATGACGGCGGTTCGGGGTCACCGGAGGCGCCCGCCTCAGGGAGCAGGCCCCGCCGCCGCCCAGCCTACGACCGCATCCACGAGGCCCGGGATGGTGTGGGGCGTCGCCTCGGCGACGACACGGAAGCCGGCCGCCTCGGCGGTCTGCGTCGCCACCGGGCCAATGCAGGCCGCCACGGCGTTCGCCTGCAGCGCGGCGAGCTCGGCCGGGCTGAACTGCGCCACAAACTGGGTGACCGTCGACGAGGCCGTGAAGGTCAGCAGATCGACCTCGCCCCGGGCGAGCCGGCCCCGGGTACCTGGATCGACGGCGGGGGCGACGGTGCGATAGACCGGCACCACGTCGACCTGCGCGCCCCGGGCTCGGAGGGTGTCGGGCAGCAGCTCGCGGGCCACCTCGGCCCGGGGCAGCAGGACCCGCCGGCCGGTCAGATCCTCGGGCAGCGCGGCCAGGAACGCCTCGGCCACGAAGGCCTTCGGGATCAGGTCGGGCACCAGCCCGCGGCCGCGCAGGCGCTTGGCCGTGGCCGATCCCACGCAGGCGATGGCGGCCCGGCCGAAGGCGCGCGCGTCCCGGCCCGCCGCCTGGATGGCGTCGAGGAACGCGTCGACGGCGTTGGTGCTGGTGAACAGCACCCAGTCGTACTCGCCCAAGCCCGCCACCGCTGCCTGGACCCGCGCGGGCTCGCGCGGGGGCGCAAAGTCGATGGTGGGCATCGACAGCACCTCGGCGCCCAGCGCCGCGAACCGCTCCGCCAGCGGCCCCTGCTGCTCCGGGCTGCGGGTCACGGCGATCCGGCGGCCATGCAGCGGCTTGTGCTCGAACCACCTGATCTTGTCGCGCAGCGACACCACCTCGCCCACGATGACCGTCACCGGCGGGGCCAACTCGTGGCGGACGAAGGCAGCCTCGGCGTCCGCCAGCGTGGTGATCACCGTGTGCTGATCAGGCCGGGTGGCCCACCGCACCAGGGCCACGGGGGTCTGCGGATCGCGCCCGGCCGCGATCAGCCCCTCGCTGATGGCGCCCAGGTTCCGGGCCCCCATGTAGAACACCACCGTCGCCAGCCCGGCCAGGGCCGCGAAGTTGACGTCCCCCTGGGGGTCGTCCGCCCGGTGGCCCGTGCACAGGCCAAGCGTGGGCCCGAAGCCCCGGTGCGTCACCGGGATGCCCGCAAAGGCGGCGCCCGCGATGGCCGCGGTCACGCCAGGGACCACCTCGAAGGGCACGCCGGCGGCGACCAGGGCCTCGGCCTCCTCGCCGCCGCGACCAAAGACGAAGGGATCGCCCCCCTTGAGGCGCACCACCACCTCGCCCTGCAGACCGCGCTCCACCAGCAGATCGTTGATCTCGCCCTGGGTGAGCCGGGACTTGCCCCGCCCCACGGCGATCAGCTCGGTGTCGGGGTGGGCATGCACCAGGTGGGCCGGGTTGCACAGGTAGTCGTAGACCACCGTGTCGGCGCAGCCCAGCAGCGACTGCCCGCGCAGGGTGAGCAGGCCCGGATCCCAGGGGCCTGCCCCCACCAGGTACACCATGCCGGTCATGGCGCTCAGCGCAGGCTGGCGAGGAGGCGGTCGCCGCCCGCCGACAAGAGGGCCGCAGCCACGGCCTGCCCCAAAGCCTCGGGATCATCGCCGGCGCGATCCTCACGCAAGAAGGCGCTGCCGTCCGGGTGACCGACGAAGGCGCGCAGGGTGAGGCGCCCGCTGTCGTCGGTCGTGGCGTAGGCGCCGACGGGCACGCGGCAGTCACCCTCAACCGCCCGCAGGAAGGCGCGCTCCGCGGTCACGCAGCGGGCGGTGGGCTCGTGGTGCAGCGTGCGCAGGGCCTCGAGGGTGGCCTCGTCATCCTCGCGACACTCCACCGCCAAGGCCCCCTGCCCCACCGCCGGGATCCAGGTCTCGGGATCCATGGCCGTGAAGGTCACGTCCTCGCGGGCGAGCAGGCCGATCCTCGACAGGCCCGCCCACGCCAGGATCACGGCGTCCACCCGCCGCGGCGGCGCGTCGTGTACCCGCTGCAGCCGGGTCTGTACGTTGCCGCGGATGGGCTCGATGTGGGCGTCTGGATACTGCCGGCGGGCGAGGCACGCGCGGCGCAGGCTCGCCGTCCCGATGGACGCCGGCACCGCACCGGCCTCCCCCACCCGCGTGATGAAGGCGTCGCGCACGTCGGCGCGCTCGGGGATGGCCCCCAGCACGAGCCCGGGCGGCAGCTGGGTGGGCATGTCCTTCAGGCTGTGCACCGCGAGGTCGATGCGGCCCGCGTCGAGGTCGACCTCGAGCTCCTTGGTGAAGAGCCCCTTGCCGCCAATCTCGGACAGCGGGCGGTCGAGGATGTGATCGCCCCGCGTCGTAAAGACGAGGCGCTCGGTGTCGCGGCCAGTGGTCTCACGCAGCCGCGCGGCCACGTGATCGGCCTGCCAGAGGGCAAGGGCGGAGCCTCGGGTCCCGATGCGGAGGGTCATTCGGAGTGCGCCTTGTCTTCGCCCGGGGTCTGGGCGTCCAGGTTGAACATGCGGCGGGTCGCCTCGACCACCAGGTGCCCGTCGGGCTCCGTGGCGGCGCGCTTCAGCTCCATCATCACCGAGTGGAGCAGCGTGTTGCACACCCCCTCGGCCAGCCGCTCGACTGACTTCTTCTGCTTGGCCGAGAGGTCGGGCAGGCGCCGGAGCGCCTTCTCGACCTCCTGGTCGCGGATCTCGCCCGCCCGGGCCCGCAGGGCGACGATGGTGGGCTTGACGGTGTCGGTGGCGAGCTCCCCCAGGAAGCGGCTCGCCTCCTGCGCGACGAGCGCCTCGGCCGCGTCCGCCTCACGGCGACGGGCGGCCAGGTTCTCGTTCGAGATCTCGCTCAGATCGTCGACGTCGTACACGAACACGTTGTCGAGCTCGTTGAGCGCCGGATCGATGTTGCGGGGGACCGCGATGTCGATGAAGAAGATCGGCCGATACTTGCGCTGCTTCAGCGCCTTCTTCATGTCGGGGCGCTGCACGAGGTAGCCCCGCGCGCCCGTCGACGCGATCACGATGTCGGCCTGCACCAGCAGCTCGGGCAGCTCCGCGAGCGAGCGCGGGTGCCCATCGAGGGCGGCGGCCACGGCCTGGGCGCGATCCATGCTGCGGTTGGCGACCAGCAGCTCGCGCACCCCCGCCTGGCGCAGGTGTCGGGCGGCGAGCTCGCCCATCTTCCCGGCGCCCAGCAGCACCGCGCGCTTGTCGTCCAGCGAGCCGAAGATCTGGCGGGCCAGATCGATGGCGACCGAGCTGACCGACACCGCGCTGCGGCCGATGCCGGTCTCGGTGCGCACCCGCTTGGCCACCGCGAAGGCCCGCTCGGCCGCGCGGTTGAGCGAGGGCCCGGTGACGCCGGCCTGCCGACAGATCTCGTAGGCTGACTTCAGCTGGCCGAGGATCTGCGGCTCGCCCACCACCAGGCTGTCGAGGCTGGCCGCCACCCGAAACAGGTGCTGTACGGCCGCCGCGCCCTGATGCAGGTACATGTGCTCCCGCACGGCGCTGCTGCCGGTCTCGCCGAGCAGGGCGAGCATCTCGACGAGGCGCTCCCCCATGTCCTCGTCGCCCACCGCCGCATACAGCTCCGTGCGGTTACACGTGGACACGACGAAGGACTCCTGACCCCCAGCCGCGCGCACGCGCCCCGCCGCGTCCGAGAGCCGATCCTCCGGGATGGCGAACTTCTCGCGGAGCTGGACCGGCGCCGTCTTGTGGCTGAGGCCCAAAACGAGCAGCTGCATGTCAGGCGACCCCCAGCGAATACAGCGCCACCACCATCAGCGTCGTCACCAGCCCGACCGAGGTCATGATCGCCGCGCGCCGGCCGCGCCAGCCGGCGGTCAGGCGGGCCTGCAGCACCGCCCCATAGATGAACCACGAGAAGAACGACAGGACGTAGGTCAACCGCACACCCCCCTGGGCGTGGATGGCCTGCGCGCTCCCGAGCAGGAGCGCCACGGTATAGAACGGAAAGCCCACGATGATGCTGCGCAGCGCCAGGGCGTCGAGCACCTGCAGGGGCGGCAGCCGGCGCCGAAGCCCCGACTTCTTCTTCTGCTTCAGCGCCTGCGACTGCATCAGGTAGACGATGGAGACGGCGGTGGCGAACCCGAAGGCGGTCACCCCGATGAAGGCCAGCCCGATGTGGACCCGCAAGAGCCAGGTGGCCCACACCCCGCCCGCGAGGGTCGCGCTCGGCTTCGCCACGAAGAGCGCGAGGACCGCCAGCGCCGTCGCCAGCGCGCTGACGAAGCTCCCCAGCGCGTTGATGGGGTAGCGGCGCAGGAGCACCAGGTACAGCACACCCAGGCTCCAGCCCGAGCTGGAACGCCGCGAAGACCAGCAGCCCGGCCCAGAACGCGAGGGAGGCGCGCAGGAGCCAGCCCGCCATCGCGCCGACCCCCGGCCGCGCCCACCACAGCGAGGCGAGGTAGGCCGCGGTTGTCGCGCCGTACGCGCCGACCCCGATCGCGAAGAATGTCTCCACGCTTACTCCCTCTCGCGTCCCACGGACGTCAACAGCGCCTCGACCGTCGGGCG
Source organism: bacterium (assembly GCA_030424955.1). Classification (GTDB taxonomy): domain Bacteria; phylum Myxococcota_A; class Bradymonadia; order UBA7976; family UBA1532; genus JACKDL01. Next base: position 23,072 of record JAUHVS010000001.1, read on the forward strand.
CTCGCCTCGCTCCATCTGGGCCAAGAGCGGCCCCCGCGCCAGCCGGCGCAGCATCGCCTGCCGCTGCGCCCCGGGCGGCCTCGCGCTGCGGACCGCGGCGAGGCACGCCACGAAGTCTCCCCAGGCCGCCGGCACCCGGCCGGCCAAGGCAGCCCGAAGCACCGACGTCGCCGCGGGGGCCTGGCCCCCGGTGCTGATCCCGATGGTGAGCGGGCCACGGCGGATCACCGCCGGCACCACGGCGTCACCGGCCCGGCCGTCATCGGCGCGGACCACCAGCGCATTGACCCGGCGGGCGTCCTGGACCACAGCGACGTTGACCGCCGCCGGGGCGCACGCGAACACGAGCAGAGCGCCCTGGACGTCGCTGGCCTGATACGGGCGCCGGGACACCGCGTGCGCCGAGGCGTCGGCGGGGACGTCCGGCGCGACCCACCGCACCGTGGCCCCGGCGGCCAGGGCGGCGTCCACCCGGCGGCGCCCCACCGGCCCCGCGCCGACCACCAGCACGAGCCGCCCTGCGAGCTCGACGTGGAGCGGCAGCGCCGCCATCACGCGCGGCCTGGCAAGCGACCGTGGGCCGCAGCCCCGCCGTGGGGGGCGACGCTCAACGGCCGATCAGAGCGCGGGGTCGACCAGCTGGCGCAGGCGGCCCTTCACGTTGCCCGGCGGCATGCCGTTCATGCGGTTGACCACCTCGCCGCCCTTGAACACGAAGATCGCCGGGATCCCCATGATGCCGAGCTTGCCGGCGATGCCGGGGTTGTTGTCGACGTTGACCTTCGCCACCACGAGCTGGCCAGCCAGCTCCTCGGCGAGCTTCTCGACGTGCGGCCCGATGGCCCGGCAGGGGCCACACCAGGGGGCCCAGAAGTCCACCAGGACCGGCAGATCGCTGTTGAGCACGTCCGCCTCGAAGCTGCTGTCAGAGACCTCGATGTAGTTCGCCACGGTTGGGCCTTTCTGCTGGGGCGGCGCGCACGCACCGCCCACGGTGAATCAGGGTGAGCGCGTCAGAAGACGGTACGCCGCAGGTTGATGTTGAGCAACAGGCCCATGGCCGCCATGACGGTCAAGACCGATGTCCCGCCGTAGCTCAACAGGGGGAGGGTCACCCCTGTGACGGGCAGCACGTTGAGGACCATCCCCATGTTCATGACGACGTGCCAGAACACGAGGGCCCCCACCCCCACCGCGACGTGACCGCCGAACTTGTCGCGGGCGAGGCTCGCGCTGCGCAGCGCGCCCAGCACGATCAACAGGTAGATGCCCAGCACGACCCCGCCACCGACAAAGCCGTGCTCCTCGGCCAGGTTGGCGAACACGAAGTCGGTGTGGTTCTCGGGCAAGAAGCCGCCGGCCACCTGGGTGCCGTCCCCGTGCCCCTTACCGAGCAGGCCGCCGCTGCCCACCGCGACCCGGGACTGGCGCGCGTGCCAGCCCGCGCCCCGGGTGTCGGCCTCGGCGTCCACCAGCGTCAGGATGCGGTCCTTCTGGTAGTCCCGTAGCACGAACTGCCACAGCAGCGGGGCGGCGGCGAGGCCCACGAACAGCACGGTGACCATGGCCCGGCGATCGAACTTCTCGAACGCCAGCATGGAGCCGCCGATGAACATCAGCATGAGGGTGTGGCCCAGATCCGGCTCCTGCAGGACCAGGAACATCGGCACGCCGAGCAAGAGCCCGACGGGGATGACGTCGCGTAGGCCGTAGCCACCGGGCCTGGGGTAGCGCTGAAACCAGCTCGCGAGGGTCAGGATGATGGCCAGCTTGGCGAGCTCAGACGGCTGGAAGCCCACGAAGCCGAGGTCGAGCCAGCGCCGGGAGCCGTTGACCTCTTTGCCCACCACCAGCACCAGCGCCAGGAGCACCACCACCGTAGCGTAGAAGGGCGGGGCCAGCCGCTGCAGGTTGCGGTAGTCGACCGCCGCGACGCCCACCATCACGCCCAGCCCCAGCAGCAGCCAGTACAGGTGGCGCAGGTAGACCTCGGAGCCCGCGGCCATTGAGCTGGAGTGAAGGTTGACCACGCTGATGGTCCCCAACAGGACCACGAGCCCGATGAGCGACCAGTCGATCCGGCCAACCGCTGCGGCGGCCCTGCTCATCGACGGCGCCGAACCTCGTTGGCAGCGGTGGTGCTGAAGATCGGCTCGATCTGCTGGTGGTACGCCTCGATGATCTGGCGGGCGACGGGGGCCGCCTCCTTGCCACCGGAGCCACCGTGCTCCAAGAAGACCACCACGACCACCTTGGGCGACTCGTACGGCGCGAAGGCGGCGAACCACGCGTGATCGCGGTCTCGGAAGCGCTTCACGCTCTGCCGCATGTGGCCGCGGATGATCTTGCGCACCTGGGCGGTGCCGGTCTTGCCCGCGATCAGGCCGTAGTCGACGCCGGCCAAGTGACCGGTCGCCAGCTTCTCATCGTTGACCGCCCGCTCGAGGGCCTTGGTGACCGCCGACAGGTGCTCGGGGGTGGCCGCCAGATCGCCGCGGACCTCGGGCTCAAAGCGCTGGACCACCTCGCGGTCGTCCGTCTCGATGCGCTCCACCACCCGGGGGCGGAAGACCGTGCCGCCGTTGGCCAGGGCCGCGTAGGCCATCGCCATCTGCACCGGGCTGGTGCGCACGTCGCCCTGACCGATCGCCGTGGACAACGCGAGCCCGTGCTGGAAGCCGCCCTTGGTGTGCTCATCGTGGTAGGCCTTGGTGGGCACGATGCCAGGCGCGTCGCCGTTGATGCCGACACCGCTCGGCTCACCCAGACCAAAGCGCCGGGCGTAGATCGCCTGGGTGTCGATGCCCAGGCGCTCACCCAGCTTGTAGAAGTAGACGTCGGCCGACGCGGCCATGGCGCCGTTGAGGTCCACGGCGCCGTGCCCCGACCGCTTGTGGCAGTGGAAGATCCGGTTGCCGTACTCATAGGACCCAGGGCTGTCGATGGGCTCCCCCGCGTCGAGCACGCCCTCTTCAAGGGCCGCCAGCGCGGTGATCGGCTTGTAGATCGAGCCGGGGAAGTAGGAGTGCACGCTCTTGTCGAGCATCGGCAGGTAGGGGTTGTCGGCGACCGCCCGGTAGTCCTCTTTGCTGAGGCGCCCGGACCAGCTGTTGGGGTCGAAGGAGGGCTTCGACAGGATCCCCAGCACCGACCCATCCCGCGGATCGACCACCACAGCCGCGCCGGACTCATACCGGGCGAGCGCCTTGTGCAAGATGCGCTGTACGTCGATGTCGACGGTCAGCACGAGGTCCTTGCCCCGCTCAGGTGCCTGGCGAGTGACGGTGTCGGACATCGCCCGATCGGCCCAGCCCCCGCGTTGCTTGACGCCGCGGGCGTTGACCGCGTGCCGCTCGAACCCATCTTGGCCGGCGAGCTCATGCTCCCAGGCCCGCTCCAGGCCAAACCGCCCGAGCATGGACTCGGCTGTGTACCGCCCCTCGTTCTCACCTTGCAGTTCGTCGGCCCTGGGCTTGCCCAGGTAGCCCACGAGGTGCGCCCCAACGACCCCCTCGGGGTACTCCCGGCTGTACCGCACGCGGATCGAGATGCCGTCGACCCGCGCCCGAAGCGCCTCGGCGAGGGCCACGCGCTGGCGGTCGATGTCCTGGGCGACGCGGAAGGGCTGGTGGCGCCACATCCCGCGGGGCTGCTCCACCTTCTCGCGCAGGCGCACCAGGTCCAGCTCGTCCAGACCCAGCACATCGCGCAGCCCCGACAGGAGGGCGTCGATGTCCTCGACCCGGGCCGGGGTGACGTAGAGATCGAATGAGGGCCGGTTGATGGCGAGGGCGCGCCCGTGCCGATCCTTGATCGTGCCACGGTCTGCCGGCAGCCGGACAGTCCGCACGAAGTTGCGGACCGCCGCCTCCTGAAGCTCGTCGCCGTTGACCAGCTGGAGCTGCGCGAGGCGGGCCAGCAGCCCCCCAAACACAACCAGCACCGCAACCGCCAGGCGACGTACCCTGTGCTGGTACCCCACCGCAGACGAGTCGAGGAAGACGTCTGACATCAACCCTCGTGCCGGACCTTGCCGGCGCAGGACGGCCGCCTAGGCCACCGTCGCTCAAAGCCGGCGCACGCTAGCAGAAGAGTATCGGCCCGCCAACCGCCAGACCGTTGTTTCCCTTTGATGTCAGCGACTTGCCTACACGGCCGCACACCCGGGCACATCAGGAGGACTTCAAGCATTACGCGGGGTTTGTCGTGTTTGCGCGCTCACAGGGTCTCGCCCTCCGGGCGCCGACCGACCATCTCGTCCAGCCGAGCCAGCAGCGGAAACAGCACAATGACCCCGACCAAGACCACGATGACGCGGGGCACCATCAACGCCGTGACCCGGGTGGCGAGCAACGTGCCGTTGAAGAACAGCCGCGACAGGCCGGCGATCAGAGCGACGCTCGCGATCCCCCCAACCCCGCCCAGGAGCGCGTTGCCGACGATCCCTTGGAAGTGCACGCGGTTGCCCAGCCCCACCCCCAAGGCGTACACCGCCACGCCGTGCAAGAGGTGCAGCCCGAGCGGGCTGCCCGCAAACCCGTCTGCCAACAGCCCCAGCAGCGCCACCATGGTCGCGGTGCTCGCCGACACCGGGCGGCTGACCCCAAGCCAGAGGAGCAGCACCGTCAGGACGTCTGGCGTGAACGCATCCAGCGCGAACACGACCGACAGGAACTGCTGCGCCGAGAGCGCCGCCAGGCCGAGCAAGAAGATGGCGAGGGCTCGCATCAGCGCGGCCCCTTCTTCTTCTTGTCGCCCACAAAGGCATCACCGTCGGGGGTCAGCCCGCTCTGGCCGAGCACGACGAACACCTCTTCGAGGGCGTTCAGATCAACCATCGGGAGCACATCGGCCTTTTGGAAGGGGCCGCTCTCGTCGCCCCCGACCGCCTGCACCCGCCCGACCACGAGGCCCCGCGGGTAGCGGCCGTCGTCGCCGGTGGTCATCACGCGCTCGCCATCGACGGCCTTGACCTCGCGCTGCAGGTATTGAAGGCGCGCGGCGTAGCGGTCGCGCTCGCCCGTACCCACCGCCACCCCACGGGCCCGGCTCTGCTCCAGCACCACGTCGATGGCGCTGCGGGGATCGGTGACCAAGAGGACCTCGGCCTCGCCCCCGTCGACCGCGCGGATCTGGCCCACCACGCCGCCGGGGGCGATGACCGGCATGCCGGCGACCACCTCGGGCTGCGCGTCACGGACGTCCAACGCCACGCGCACCACGCGGAAGTACGGGCTCACCGTGCGGCTGACCACCCGTGCGGCCCGCAGCCGCAGATCCTTGCGGCGGTCGCCCAGATCGAGCAGCTGCCGCAGGCGCTCATTCTCGGCGGCCAGATCATCCGCGGTCGCGGCCCGGGCCTGCAGATCGCGCAGCCGAGAGGTCAGCTCTCGGTTGCTCTCGCGCACCTCGGTCAGCGCGACGTAGTCGAGCCACACCGCGCGCACCCCTTCCCCGCTCGCCGACACGGCGCGCTGGAGCGGGCCCACGCTCGTAATGACGACGGCGCCCAGGGCGCCCGGGCGCTCACCACGCCGATCGAACTGCAGCAGGAACACGCCCAACGCCGCGTAGACCGCCAACAGCCCGGCGGCGCGCAGGGGAGAGGGACCGCGGCGCCTCACAGGCAGCCACGCCCGGCCGGGCCGGACACCCGGGGCCAGTTCAGGTCAGGTTTCATCGCAAGGGGCGCGGGCCGTGGGGGGCTCAGGCTTCGACCGCCACGCTCTTGAGCAGCGAGATCTCGTCGAGGGCCTTGCCGCAGCCGAGCACGACCGCCGAGAGCGGATCGTCGGCGATCATGACGGGCAGCCCGGTCTCTTCGCGCAGCAGCATGTCGAGGCCCTTGAGCATCGCACCACCGCCGGCCAGCACGATGCCCTTGTCGACGATGTCGGCGCTGAGCTCAGGCGGCGTGCGCTCAAGGGCGACGCGCACGGCGTCAATGATCGCGCTGATGGGCTCCGCAAGGGCCTCGCGGATCTCGTCGGACGTGATGGTCAGCGTCTTGGGCAGCCCTGCGACCAGGTCCCGGCCCTTGACCTCCATGGAGGCCGCCTCGCCGGAGTCCCACGCGTTGCCGATGTGACACTTGATCTTCTCGGCCGTGGGCTCGCCCACCAGCAAGTTGTACTTGCGCTTCATGTGCTGGACGATCGCCTCGTCCATGCGATCGCCGCCCACCCGCACGGAGCGGGCGTACACGATGCCCGACAGCGAGATGACGGCGACCTCGGTCGTGCCACCGCCGATGTCGACGATCATGTTCCCGCTGGGCTCGGTGATGGGCAGGCCGGCCCCGATGGCCGCCGCGATGGGCTCCTCGATCAGGTAGACCTCGCGCGCGCCCGCAATCTGTGCGGACTCGCGCACGGCCCGCTTCTCAACCTCGGTGATCCCAAAGGGGACGCCGATGATGACGCGGGGCTTGACCAGGGTGCTGCGCTGGTGGGCCTTCTGGATGAAGTGCCGGATCATCGCCTCGGTGACGTCGAAGTCAGCGATGACGCCGTCCTTCATGGGGCGGATGGCGACGATGCTGCCCGGCGTGCGCCCCAGCATCTCCTTCGCCTCGTGACCCACCGCGAGGACCCGGCGTACACCGCGCGGGTCCTTCTTGACGGCCACCACCGAGGGCTCGGAGCCCACGATGCCTTTGCCACGTGCGTAGATGAGGGTGTTCGCGGTGCCCAGGTCGATCGCCAGGTCGTTGGAGAACATCCCATAGATGTAGTCGAACAACATGGCTGGAAGGGCCCCCTCCTGGGCGGTCGGACAGCCGGCAGGGTATAGCAGAGGGTCGCACAAGCGGCAAGCCGGTAATGGCCGACCGGTCCTTGGGCTTGACCCCCTGCCCCCCCTGCCCTAGCATTCCGCGTCCATTTGCCCGCGCGGCGCGCTGCTGCGGGGGATTTCCGACCGACACGAACAGCGAACGGCCATGCTGACCCAACTGCGACTGAAGTCTCAGAACTTCATGATCTTCATCCTCTTCGGGATGCTGATCTTTGTGTTCATCTTCTTCTTTGGCCCGCAGTCCCAGGGCTTCCAGCCGGGCGGGGGTCAGGTCTCAAGCACCGGCATCGCGGCGAAGGTCAACGGCACGGAAGTGCCCGCGGCCCACGTCGAGATCGCCGTGCGACGGCAGGGCGACGTGGACGTCGACGACCTCCCGCGGGTGCGCCGCGAGGCGCTCCTCCAGGTGGTCGACCAGGAGCTGCTGGCCCAGAAGGCGCGCGCCGCGGGCCTCGCCATCAGCAAAGACGAGCTCTCGGCCTTCGTCGTCGGCAAGGCCAACCGCGACTTCGTGTTCTTCGCGGACCGCGACGGCAAGTTCGACTATCAGCGCTTCGAGGCCTACGTGACCCAGGGCTTCGGGACCTCCACCGCCGCCTACCGCGAGGCCAAGCGCCGCGAGCTCCTCGCCGAGCGCTACATCGGCTTCCTGGAGCAGCAGGTGCAGGTCAGCACCAGCGAGGTCAACGACGCCATCAAGCGGGCCCGCGCCACCTGGACCCTCGACTACGTGGTGTTCGATCCGGCCGACTGGAAGGCGACCGTGCCTGCCGCCACCGCCGAGCAGGGCGCGGCCTACGCGGCGAAGAACGCCGACGCGGTCGAGGCCTACTACACCAAGAACAAGAAGACCTATGACCACGGCAAGGAGGTCCGCGTGCGCCGCGTGCTGATCCGCGCTGCGGCCGACGCGAGCGCCGACAAGAAGGCCGCCGCCAAGAAGAAGGCCGAGGCGCTCCACGCCCAGGCCACCGCGGCCGGCGCGGACTTCGAGAAGGTCGCTCGGGAGGGCTCCGAGGGCTACTACGCCAAGTTCGGTGGCGACATGGGCTGGCAGAGCGAGGACAACACCTCGAGCAGCGACTACGCCGTCTACAGCAAGCTCGCCCTGGGCCAGGTGTCGGCGGTGCAGGAGACGAACATCGGCTACTGGTTTGTGAAGGCCGAGGAGATCAAGCCCGCGGTGAAGAAGACCCTCGACGAGGTCCGCACCGAGATTGGCGTGCGCCTGGCCGCGGACGAGCTGCAGTCGAAGGCCGCGCGCGACGCCGCCACCGCCGCGCTGGCGAAGCTGACCGCCGGTGGTACCTTCGACAGCGTGTTCTCGGCGGAGGCCCAGGCGCCCGCGCCGGCGCCCGTCGAGGGCGATGCCCCCGCCGACGGCGAGGCGCCCGCCGCCCCCGCCGCGCCGGCCGCGCCCACGATGACCGTGCGCTCCACGCCGGCGTTCAACGCTGACCGCCCCGTGTTCGCTCGCATCCCCGGCCTGGGTCAGAGCGAGGCGCTGGCCCGCATGCTGCCCGACCTCAAGGCCGATCAGCCGCTGGTGAAGACCCTGATCGAGCTCGAGGGCGGCAAGGTCGCCATCGTGCGCCTGAAGGAGCGCACCGAGGCCAAGCCCGAGGACCTCACCAACGACTTCGCCCAGACCGAGCAGCGGCTCCGGGCTCAGCGCCTCATGCAGCTGTTCGGCAACTGGCGCGCCGTCGTCTTCGGCGCCCCGTCGCAACGCGAGCTGGCGCGGAAGTTCGCCGGGGGCGCCCTGATGGCCGCCCTCGACGCCGATGGGGGCAAGGTCACGCTGAACGACAGCATGTACCCTGCGCCGGCGCCCCCTGCCTCCCCCACCTCGGCGGCGGCCCGCTGAGCCCCCTCGGGCGCTGCTGAGCGGCCCTGCGCTGCCCGCCCGCCGCTGCGCGCCGCGTCACGTACGCAGGCGCGCCCCCCTCCCCGCAGACGCCAGCCCGCCCGTCATCGATGAGCGCGGATCTGTCGGCCTCCGCCAGGCACGCGCCCGCGTGGTGCGCAGCCCAGGTCGGATCGGCGCGCCTCTCTAGCAGGGTGTTGAAATTCGCGGACCGAGCCAGAGCGAGCCGAAGCGTCGGATCCAAGGCGCCGCGCCGCAGGCGATGCAGGGCATCGTCGAGGACGCGGCAACGCCGGAGCCGGCGATTTCGGCGATGACACTGGCGATGGGAGCGCTTTTCAACAGCCTGCTAGGCTCAATGATGTGGCCCCTACCCCGGCTCGGGCGGCCCCGATCGGTCAAGCGGGTGCGGGAGGCGTGTGGTGGCCTCGCCACGCCACTGGGCGGGGCCTCGGCCGGGTCAGATGCGCTCGACCGCGCGGCGCAGCCGGTTGAAGCCGGCTCGATCCAAGCTACCGCTACGTAGGAACGCCAGCCGCAGCGCGAAGGCCCGCTCGACGAGGGTGTCCTGACCCAGAGCGCCCAGGCGGCGGATCAGCCCCGAGAGCCCCACGGCCACCCGGCGCCCATCACCGCGGTGGAACGCGCCGCTGATGTTCTCGCACTCCCCCACCAGCTCGGCGCGGTCGCGCAGATCGGCGGTCGGCGCGTGCACTTCCCGGTGCTGCCAGGGCGTGTCGGCCATCACGAGCGACAGCTCCAGCCGCTCCAGCCCCACCCGCTGTCCCCGGCGAAAGCGCAGCGACACGTCGAGCAGGCGGTAGTGACCCGCGGGCCGCGGGGTGACCTGCAGGTCGAACAGCCAGCTCAGCCGGGTCCCCCGCCCGAGCGGGCCCACGTCCAAGATGATGCGGCGATCGGCATCGGTCAGGCGCGGCACGCCCAGCAGCACCGGCACCGGCTCAGCCCGGAAGATGCGGCCCGCCTCGATGCCGGGCGCCACGGTCACATCGAGCAGGGGCCCGCTCACGGCCTGGGTGCTCAGCTCCACCAGGCGCGCTGCGAAGGCAGGCTCGGAGGGGCGCTCTTGCATCATCAGCTCACCGCGGCCGACCGCAGCGACCTGGCCGAGCAGGCTCAGCTCGACCGCCGGGTGGCTGGCGATGACGTCGACGCCCCACGCGCGCTCGGCGATGGCCCCCGCCGCGTCCAGCAGCGGCTCGGGCGCCTCCAGCCCCGCGCCCCCCACCACCAGCAGCAGGTGCGCCGGGGGGGCGTCCTCGGCGGGGCGGTTCAAGAACGCGCGCAGCGCCGCGTTCAGCGAGCCGAACCCGCGGCCGGAGAGGCGCGCCCCCGCCCGCGGACCATCGGGCGTCAGGGTGGTGACCGACAGGCCCTGCACGCTGGCCTCGAGGGCCGCGCACACGGCGCTGGTGTGGGGCTCCACGTGGGCGATGTACAGGTCGATGGGCAGGGGCGGACCATCGGGCGCGTCGACCGCGACCCAGCCGTGCACGAGGGAAGGCTGGCCAGACCGCACGACCCCCGGCGTCAGCGCGCCCGTCAGCCGCGGAGAGACGCTCACGTCGGCGCCCCCGGATCGAAGTCCTGCGGGAAGCGCAGCACGATGCACGAGATGTTGTCGCCCCCGCCCCCGCGGTTCGCGAGCACCATGAGCTCAAAGGCCGCCCACCGCGCGCCGGGCGCGGTCTCGACGATCTCGCGCACGCGGTCCTCAGCGTCCTCTTCGTCGTAGCCGCCGTAGTCGGGGATCCCGTCCGAGCAGAGCACGAGGGTGTCGCCGGGCAGCATGGTCATGCGCCGGAACTCAGGCTTCAGGTCCACCGGGATCAGGCGATCGTCGTGGCTCTTCTCGAACTCGCCCACGCAGCGGATCAGCGCGGCGGCCGACGGGACAGCGCGCGCCACCCGAGGTGGCCGCCCCATCCGCACGAGCTGAGTGGCCAGATCGTGATCCACCAAGAGCGAGGTGATGTGCCCGTCGCGCACGAGGTAGATGCGGCTGTCGCCGATGGACATCAGCGTCGCCTGGTTGCCCTCCACGAGCACCGCCACGGTGGTCGCCGCCATGATGCCCTCGGCCGGGCCGAAGAACCGGGGCGTCTCTCGGTGGATGAGCTGGGCGATCCGGGCGTTGGCCGACTGGATCATCGCCTTGAGGACCGCTCGCCGCCCGGTCTCATTGTCGGGCAGGCTGGGGTTGGCGTCATCGAGCCCGTCGAGGGTGGTGTCTTCGTCGATGTTGGCGTCCCCAGGGCGGCCCTCGAGCACGGCCTGCCAGGTCGACACGGCCGACGCGCGGACACAGCCGCTGGCCTGATCCCCCGTGCCATGCTCCGAGATGCTCACCCCATCGCTGACCACGAACAGGCCGATGCCGGATGCCGCGTGGTAGCCGATGAAGAGGTCGTCCTGGTTGATGGGCGAGTATTGGCCTTTGAGCACGCCGATGTGCCGCTCGTGCCCGATCTCGGGGCGCAGCGGCCCGGCCTCCTCGGCCGCACGCCGGCGCGCAGTGCCCACGGCGCTGCGCAGCGCCGACCGGAGCGCCCCCACGTCGCTGTAGCGCCGGTCAGGCAGCGGCGACACCGCCCGCCGGGCCACTGCACACAGCTCGGGGGGCAGGCCATCGCGGTGCACATGGGGCGGCGGGAGGGGGTGCTCGAAGTCGCTGGCCTCGAGCACGGGCGGGACCCGGGTCAGCACGTAGTAGAGGGCCATCCCCACGAAGAAGACGTCCGTGCGGGCGTCGACCTCTCCCCCGCAATGGCCCAGGTGCTCGGGGCTCGAGAAGCCCACCACGTGCCGCCGCTGCGGTCCCCCCGGCCGGCCCGTCGGGGCGGCCAGCAGCACCCGGTCTTCGAGCACCCTGACCTCTTCGGGATCGGCGAGCCCCAGCACCTCGCCGCGGCTGTGGATCGTCGCGACCGCGTCGGCCAGAGGCAGGACCCACCGCTCCACCGCCGCGAGCAAGGCCTCCCCCGTCAGGCCTCCCCCCTCGCGGAGCGCCGTGAGGCCATCGGCGAGGGACGGGCCGCTGGGCGACGCCAGGACCGTGAGCTCCCAGGGGCCCGCGCGCCCCGCCCACAGCGAGGCACCGATGAGCGGCCCCGCCCACCCCTGGCAGCCCCGCCAGTGCGGGTGCAGCTGGTCTGGATCGGCCTCGTCGGTGATCAGGACCGCGCAGGGCTCGCCTCGCAGGATCGCGTCGAAGCGCGCGCCCGCCCCGGCCAACGGACGGCGGGTCAGCAGCCTGAGGGGACCCACGTCGGCCTGCAGCACATCGCCCGCCTCCGGCCAGCGCGCGCCGTCGGCGAAGCGCCGGCGGCCACACCCGCCGCAGACGAGGCCTACCGCAGAGCTGCCACACCCGGCGCAGCCCCACTGGACATCGACGGGCCCGGTCACAGACGGCTCGATGGCCAGTTCGTCTCCGGAGGGGGGCTGCGACACCCGGCTCTCATCCCCTGCGCCACCTTGGCGCAGTGTACGGGCCGCCGAAGCCGCCCGGCGTGGCTCAGAGGTCGATAGCGACCAGGTTGGAGCGTCCCGAGCGCTGCTTCGGCGCGTCACCGTAGGCGATGACGTAGAAGCTCCACGCGCCCTCGTCCAGCTCCACCTGCAGCCGAGTCTCGGCGGTCCGCCAGGTGTGACTCCGCTGCGGCACCGTGGCCTCATCGGTCTGCCAGCGGATTCCGTGAACGACGTAGTCGGCCGCACCCTCCACGGCACTCCAGGTCAACACGGCGGTCTTGTCGTCGAGCTCGAGGTTGAGGTGCGGGGCCTCCAAGAAGCCGGTCTCGCGGCCGCAGAAGAGGCACTGGGCCTCGTCGCGATCTCGACCGCGCACCCCCTCGAAGGCGTCGTCGATGATGCAGCGCCAGAGGCACGGCCGGTCGTCAGCGCAGCCCTGCGCGCAGGCGCCAGCCTGTGCGGCGCGGGCGAAGCGCGTGCCGTCGGGCAACCGACGGCTCGGCAGGGCAGACCGGGGCATCCCCTCGTCGGTCGGGAGTCGCTGGAGCGACAGCGCGCCGGCCCTCGACTCGACCTCAGGCGCAGGCGGCGCCTCGGCGCAGCCCCCCACCAGCAGACCCACTGCGACCGCCAGCCACAGGGCGTACCGCTGACGTGCGAACGGCAGGTGGCCCATCTCAGCCCTCCTCATCGTCGTCACGGACCAGGGTGGCGCCCGCATAGATGGCGTAGGTGCGGGCGTCGTCGGCGTCCTGTGCGCTGTCCTCCAGGTCGCGGTAGCGCTCACGGATGAACGCGAAGAACTCGTCGCGGAGCGCATCTACGTCTTCGGGGCGGGCCCGGAAGGTGAAGGTCCGCGCCGCAGCCGTCTCAGGCTCGTCGCTCAAGAACCGCCGGCGCACCGTCTCGGTCACGGCCTCGAGGTGCTCGCGCAGGGCGTCGACCCGGGCCTCCCAGTCAGCGTCGCTGTAGAGGTCGTGGTGCTGCCCGATCACGCGGTAGCGCACCTTGCCGCCCGGCTCTCGCGGGAGCTCCTCGATCCGCTGCTCCCGCAGGAGCGCCCGGACCGCCAGGCGGGTGCTGTCGAACTCGTTGCAATGCGGCAGGCGGTCGGCCAGCTCGTCGATGGTCATCGAGCGCTGCCGCAACAGGTCCTCGACCCGCCGCATCAGGTTGGTCTCGTTCTCGGCGAAGAAGCCGCCCTTGTTGAAGCGCGCCGAGAGCGCCTTCACCGTGCGCGTGGACTTGCCGAAGATCAGCGAGATCAGGTTGATCGTCGAGTGCTTCTGCTTCGCCTCGCGCCACAGCGCGAGGGTCATCATGTCCTTGACGGTGTCGAGGGGGTAGTTGAAGTCCACGGCCATCTTCACGGCCGGGTAGAACGACGTGAACAGGATCCGCAGGACGTATTCGGGGTAAGGAATCCCCCGTGCCGCCACGTCGTGTGCTTGACCTTGCATGCGCCCCTCGCCGTGCTGTCGATGCCGCGAGCCCACGCCGCGCCAGTCTGGACGATAACGTAGCGGTGACGTGCAGGCAACGCGGCGGCCCGCACGGGGCGGCCCTGCCCTGTTTTTCGCGTTGTGGGCTGCCCACAGCTAGAATGGGGCGTCTGCGGAGGGGCACCTATGAGTCGGTCAACCTGGACGTCCGCCACCCGGCGCCCGCTCGCGGCAGCGCAGCGGGCCGTCGCGTACCAGCCGGCCCGTGCGGAGGCCCTGCCCGCCCTGTTCACCGTGGATGGCCAGGTGGACGTGCACGCGCTCCACGCCCTGCTCTCGGCCGCCGAGGTGGCCATCGAGGGCGGCCGCTACGACGACGCGGGCCCCGTCGAGACCTTTGTCGGCTCGGCGACCTTCGAGCTCTCCCTGCCAACGCCGCGCGCCAGCCGCGCGGCGCTCGCGCAGGACCCGCGCGCTGCACAGGCCCTGCAGGACCACACCCGACGGCACCTGGCCAGCCTCCTGGGCGCCGAGATGCCCCCGCGGCTGACCTTCGACATCGCCATCCGCGTCGTGGACGAGCAGCTCCGCGTCACCGTCGACTTCGAGGGCCCGTTGGCCCCGGGGGCGGTCGCCCACGGGTCATGAGCGTCTCGTCCCCCCCGCTCGGTGAGGCCACGCCGTATGGCGTCCGCGATCTGGTGCGTCTGACGGGCGCGCCCGAGGCGCAGCTGCGTCGCTGGCACCGCAGCGGCCTCTTGCCCGCCACCCGGGTCGACAGCGCCCTGCGCTACCGCTTCGCGGACGTGATCGCGGCCCGGACGGCGCGCGCCCTGCTGGCCCAAGGGCTGACGACGCGCCGCGTCCGCGAGGCGGTGGAGGCCGTGCGCGCCTGGCGCCCCGACGTCCCCCACCCGCTCGCGTCCCTGCGGGTGTTCGCGGAGGGCGGCCACCTGCTCGTTCGCATCGACGATCAGGTCATGGTGGGCCACTCGGGCCAGCTGCTGCTGGACCTGCCGCTGGCCGAGGAGCTGCCGCCCGCTGTGCTCGCCCCCGTGCAGGCGCTGGGCACCGACGTCCCGCGGGACGCCGATGGCTGGGTGGACTGGGCCCGGGCGGCTGAGCTCAGCGGCGAGCCCTCTGCGGTCGCCCTGGGGCGCTACGCCCAGGCCCTCCAGCTCGATCCAGCCCACCCCGGCGCCCTCATCGGCGCCGGCAACGTGGCCTTTGTCGACGGCCGACTGGAGGACGCGCAGGGGCTGTATGAGCGGGCGACCCGCGCGGCGGCCCAACACCCGCACCCCTGGTACAATCTGGCCAACGTCTTGGACGAGCGCGGCCAGGTGGACGCGGCCGCCAGCGCCTACGCCGCGGCCCTCGGGCGCGACCCCGACTTTGTCGACGCCCACTTCAACCTCGCGCTCCTGTGGGAGAAGCATGGCCAGCGAGGCCGCGCTGCCCCCCACTGGACCCGGGTCGTCGAGCTCGACCCCGGCTCGGACGCCGAGGCCCTCGCCCGGCGGTTCCTCGCGGACGACACCGATCGTTGAGGCCGCCCGGGGGCGTTCGGTGCGCGGCCCACGCCGCCGCGGGCCTCGCCGAGCGACCCTTGGAAACCGCCCCGTAGGCCTGTGCGGGCGGCCGCCCACCCCGACCCGCGGACCTGGACGGCAGATTGCCTCAGCGCACGAGAACTGCTACGGTCCGCCGTCCACTGTCGTGCGCGCGACACGCCCAACCAGGCGCAAACGCGATCGGCGGCGGATCGGCCACCCCCCGGCCGGTATCACCTGCGGGGTTCCCCCTACGAGCGCAACGACGCGGAGACCCTTCGAGCCGTGATTTGTCCCCTCTGTCAGGCAGAGATCGACGACGCCGCCAAGACTTGTGGGTATGACGGCGGGCCCCTCAAAGGGTCTGCCGGCTTCTGCCCCTTCTTCGGCACCCGGCTCGTCGCCGGCGATGGTGAGATCAGCTTCATCGGCCAGACCCTCGTCGACCGATACCGCATCGACGAGAAGCTCGGTCAAGGCGCTGTCGGCGTTGTGTACCGCGCCACCGATGCGGAGGGCGGCCGCACCGTGGCCGTCAAGATCCTCAACCCGGCCTTCTCGCCCGGCATGGACGAGACCACCCGCGCCTTCGCGGACGTGGACCGGGCGACCGCCATCGGCAGCCCTCACCTCGTCCCCACCCTCGGGGTGGGCGCGCACCAAGACCGCAGCGCGTTCTTCGTAGAGCCCCTGCTCGGCGATGGCAGCCTGGCGCAGCGGCTGGCCGACCACGGCCCGATGGCGCCCGCGCTGGTCGTCCAGGTCGCGCTGGAGGTGCTCGCCGCGCTCGATGGCCTGCACGGCGCGGGGCTGACGCACCTGGCGCTCAAGCCCAGCAACCTGTTCTTGATCCGCGATCCCCTGGGGATGGAGCGCGCCGTGCTCGGCGGCGTGGGCATGCACCACCTGTATCGCCTCGACCAGGCGCCCGTGAAGGCGAGCGGCGAGTGCCTCGCCCGCCCGGAGTACCTGGCCCCGGAGATCGCGTCGGGCAAGCCCCTCGACGCCCGTACCGACCTGTATTTGTTCGGCATTCTCATGTACGAGATGCTGACGGGCCGCCCGCCGTTCAGTGGCGGCAACTTCAAGACCGTCGCCCGGCGGCACACCCTCGAGAAGCCGGTCAGCCCGCAGCTTGTGCGCGCTGAGGCCCGCATGGGCGACGCCCTGTCGTCGGCCGTCATGCGGTGCCTGGAGAAGAAGCCTGAGAAGCGCTGGCCGGACGCCAAGGCGTTGATGACCGCCTTGCAGGCGCTGGCCAAGGCCGGCTTCGCCACCTCCCGCGGCCTCAAGACGACGACCATGACCCCGGGCCCCGCGGCCCCGGTCAGCGACGAGCCCGAGCAGGCCGTCGCCGACAAGGCTGCCGCCGACAAGGCTGCCGCCGACAAGGCCGCCGCCGACAAGGCCGCCGCCGACAAGGCTGCCGCCGACAAGGCCGCCGCCGACAAGGCCGCCGCCGACAAGGCCGCCGCCGACAAGGCTGCCGCCGACAAGGCCGCTGCGGAGAGCGACTCGCCCGAAGGCGCGGATCAGGCCGACGCCGGCAGCCGCCGGGGCAACAAGCGCGGCAAGCGCCGCGGGAACACCAAGAAGAGCCGCTCCACGGGCGCCAACAAGACCACCAGCGGCGCAGCCGCCGAGGCGGCCCCCCTGGGTGAGCCGGCGGGCACCTTGCCCGGCGTGCGTGCGCCCGCACCAAAGGCGGGGCCCACGCCGAAGCCCCACGCGACGGACAGCGGCGCGAAGGCCGACGTGGCCCGCGCCACGGCCGCTGCCGCCGCCGCGAAGGCGCCCCCGAGCAAGCGTTCCGGCGCCGTCGACATGGCCCCCTCGGCTGAAGAGGGTCACTTCGCGGAAGACCACGACTGGTTCGTCGATACGGCCGACCAGCTGCAGGATCACCACGCCAAGCTGTCGGTGTACCAGCTGCAGGAAGAGCCTGAGCGCAGCCTGTTCCCGATCATCGTCGGCGTCGTGGCCCTGCTGGTGGGCGCCATCGTCTTGTACTTCGTGCTCTCGGGGGGCGAGTCCCCCAGCCCGCTGGCGCCGGACGCGGGCGCGATGGCGGCCGTGTCAAACGCCCGCCAGCCCGACGCCCGTCCGCCGACGGCGGCCGCGCCGCCACCGGTCGACGCCGCCGCCCCTGCGGCGGCTGAGGACGCAGGGGCGACCGTGGACGCCGCCCCCGATGCTGCTGCGGGCGCCGATGCGGCCCGCCCCGGGGCCGCCCTCGAGGCCCGGCTTGAGGCCGCCCTCGCCGCCCGGCGGTGGCAAGGATCGCCCGACGCCTTCGTCGAGACCTTCGAGGCGCTGCGCGCGGCCGAGCCCCGAAACGCAGCGGCTGAGTCCGCCGCCATCAAGGCGGTGGCGGCCCTCACCGAGGAGAGCGAGCGACACCTGGCCGCCGGCGCCTTCGAGCCGGCTCGGGCGTCGCTGCGGCTCGCGAAGCGCCTCGCCCCCAAGAACCGGGTGTTGGACGGGGCGCTCAGCGCCGTGGACGCGGCCGAGGCGAAGGTCGCGACCGACGCGAAGGCTGCCGCCGCTGCCGACGCCAAGGCCGCTGCCGACGCCAAGGCCGCTGCCGACGCCAAGGCCGCCGCTGACGCCAAGGCCGCTGCTGACGCCAAGGCCGCCGCTGACGCCAAGGCGGCTCAGGCGCGGCTGAAGGCGGCCGCCGAGGCAAAGGCCCGGGCCAAGGCCACGGCCGATGCCTCCGCCCGCGCCAAGGCTGAGGCAGCCGCTCGGGCCAAGGCGGACGCTGCCGCACGCGCGAAGGCTGAGGCGGCCAAGGCCGCCGCCGCGAAGGCCAAGAACGCCTCGGCCGCCAACGAGCGCAAGGCCCAGATTCGCGCCGGGCTGAAGCAGGCCGATGCCGATCTGAAGGCCGCCG
Organism: bacterium; assembly: GCA_030424955.1. GTDB lineage: Bacteria > Myxococcota_A > Bradymonadia > UBA7976 > UBA1532 > JACKDL01. The sequence continues at coordinate 41,117 of JAUHVS010000001.1, forward strand.
ACCTGAAGGCCGCCGAGCGTGGCTACCGCGCCGTCTTGAAGCTCGACGGCCGGAGCGCCGCCGCCTACGCCGGGCTCGGCGAGGTGGCGTTCCAGCAGCAGCAGTTCGATCAGGCTGTGCAGCACCACACCCGCAGCACCCGCCTGTCGCCGAGCAACGCGAGCTACCAGGTCAGCTTGGGCATGGCGTACTTCCGCTTGCAGAAGTACGCCGACGCCAAGACCCACTGGGAGCGCGCCCTTCAGCTGCGGCCCGGCGACGCGAAGGCGACGAAGTACCTGGCCCTGGTCAAGAAGAAGCTGGGCGGCTGACGGCCCCCGCCAGGCCGCACCCCGGCCAGGCCACGATCCCGGCCGGGCCTTGATCCCAGCCGGGCTTCAATCCCGACCGACCGGCCCGCTCCCCCCGTACTTTTCCGCTCCAGCGCGTCCAGGCCCGCAGCGCTACGCTTTGTGAGGCGCCCCTCAGCGCTGTTTTCAAAGCAGTTTTTCCCATATACACCAAAGCCGATTGTTTTAATGTGGTTAAGTCGGGAGACTGGGCGGGATTTTCCTGAGGCGAGCGCCCATGTACCGCTACACCCCGACCGATCAGCGAGTCGTCGACGAGCGGGTCGAGCAGTTCCGCGACCAGGTCCGCCGGCGTCTGTCCGGTGAGCTGAGCGAGGACGAGTTTCGCCCCCTCCGCCTGATGAACGGCCTCTACCTGCAGCGCCACGCCTACATGCTGCGCGTGGCCATCCCCTACGGCCTCATGTCGAGCGACCAGCTCCGCCGCCTGGCGCACATCGCGCGGACGTACGACAAGGGCTACGGGCACTTCACCACCCGACAGAACATCCAGTACAACTGGCCTGAGCTGGAGGCCGTGCCCGAGATCCTCAGCGATCTGGCTGAGGTCGAGATGCACGCCATCCAGACCAGCGGCAACTGCATCCGCAACATCACCTGCGATCACCTGGCTGGGGTCGCCGACGACGAGGTGGTGGATCCGCGCCCGTACTGCGAGCTGATGCGGCAGTGGAGCACCTTCCACCCCGAGTTCAGCTACCTGCCGCGCAAGTTCAAGCTGGCCTTCACGGGGGCCAGCACCGATCGCGCCGCCATCCGCTTCCACGACATCGGGCTACAGGCGGTGCTCAATGATGCGGGCGAGGTGGGCTTCAAGGTGTTCGTCGGCGGCGGGCTCGGCCGCACCCCCGTGATCGCCGAGGTGCTCCGCGACTTCGTGCCGGCCGAGGATCTGCTCGGCTACACGGAGTCGATCCTGCGGGTCTACAACCTCGAGGGCGACCGCGAGAACAAGTACAAGGCGCGCATCAAGATCCTGGTGCGGCGCCTGGGCATCGAGGCGTTCGCCGAGAAGGTCGAGGCAGACTTCGCGGCGACCTACGGCGATCACCTTCGCCTGACGCCCGAGCGTATCGACGAGATGGCCGCCTTCTTCCGCCCCCGGCCCCTCGCAGCGGTCGATCCTGCGGCCGAGGCGGCGCTGGCACAGGCCACCGCGGCGTCTCCCGCCTTCGCGCACTGGCGCCGACAGAACACGGTGAGCCACAAGTACGCGGGCTACCACGGGGTGATCATCTCGCTGAAGGCGCCGGGCATCGCCCCGGGCGACATCACGGCCGCGCAGATGGACGGCGTCGCCGCCCTCGCGGACGAGGTGTCCGGGGCCGAGATCCGCGCCCTGCACTCGCAGAACCTGCTGCTGGCCGACGTGCCCAGCGACCGGCTCTTTGAGACCTGGGAGGTGCTGCGCACGCTGCGGCTCGCGACCGCCAACGTAGGCACGCTCACCGACGCCATCTGCTGCCCCGGCCTGGACTTCTGCTCCCTGGCGAACGCCACGTCCATCCCGCTCGTGCACGAGCTGAACGAGCGGTTCAACGACCTGGACCGCCTGTACGCGCTGGGCCACGTGACCCTCAAGATCAGCGGCTGCATCAACGCGTGCGGCCACCACCACGTGGGCCACATCGGCATCTTGGGCATCGATCGGCGCGGTGAGGAGTACTACCAGATCATGCTGGGCGGCTCGGAGTCCGATGACGCGGCGCTCGGGGAGTTCATCGGCCGAGCGTTCCCGCGCGCGGACATCGTGCCGGCCATCGAGCGGCTGCTGACGGTCTACGTCAAGGTGCGCACCAGCCCCGAAGAGCGCTTCATCGACACCTACCGGCGCGTGGGCGTGGCGCCCTTCAAGGAGGGGACGTATGTCGACGGCTGACGCCGCACAGGCCCGCCTGATCATCGTCGATCGGCAGATCGTGGCCGATCCCTGGCAGACCCTCCCCGATGACGCGCCGGCCCCGGACAGCGGCGACATCATCGTCAGCTGGGACCGCTGGCTGGCCGATGCGGCCACGCTGAGGGCCCGGTCGGGCCGCGTGGGCGCGTGCTGTCCCAGCACCGTGAACCCGGCGCTCAGCGACGCGCTGGCCGGCCTGAGCCTCATCGCCCTGTCGTTCCCGAAGTTCGCGGACGGCCGCCCCTACACCTACGCCCGCCTGCTGCGCCAGCAGCGGGGCTTCACAGGGGAGCTGCGGGCCACCGGCGAGGTGCTCCGCGACCAGCTGCTCTACCTGTGGCGCTGTGGGTTCAACGCCTTTGAGCTGTCGCCCGGTCGGGACCTCACCGACGCCCTGAAGGCGTTTGACGAGTTCACCGTGGACTATCAGCCCGGGACGCCTGCCCGCGCCGGGCGCTGACGGGGGCGGCGGCGCGGCCGCCAGGCAGGCGGCGTCGACTCGCCGCACCCGTTGTCTACGACCCCATCACAGTCATCGTCGACGCCGTTGCACTGCTCGGGCGCCCCTGCCGGCGCGCAGGCAGCCTCGGCGACGGTCACGCAGATGCGCCGGCCGTAGGCGCAGGCCCCGGGCAGCCCCGTCAGGCACGGCGCCCCGAGCACCTCCCCGCCGCAGCGCGGCGCCGCCCACACGGGCGACGCCCAGCCCAACCCAATGACACAGCCAATCCCCAGCAATCGCAGCATGCGGTCCCCCCGGTCGCGCCCCGATTGAAACGCAGTCGGGGGAGGATGCCAACGCCGAAATCAACCAACGGAGGTATTAGAGGCCGTGCGCGTAGAAAATTGAAGCAAAGGTGCGCTGGCAAGCCCGTGAGGTCCAGGCGGGCGCCCTTCGGGCCCCGCCCGTTCGGCCCGGCGGTGGCGTGCCCGCGCCGCGGCACGACCGGCCCGCGAAGGGCGCATGGGATCACGGGCCCCGCCCTCAGGGCGAGGCACGATGCTGGCGTGGTCGGTGCAGTGTCTGCGTGCGAGGGGCTGCGTGCGAGGGGGTGCGTGCGAGGGGGTGCGCAGGTGGCTGTCACCGAGCGCGTG